>JAKOSX010000119.1 GCA_029776595.1 Bacillota bacterium
AACGCGATCCACTCTCTCCGCGAGATGGAAGCCGAGGATGACGTTAAACCGAGCAAGCCGGTTAAATTAAAATGATGGCGGTTTTCTTGACTATATTTCGGCTTCGTTAAGGTCACATTCTCAGCAATCAGCCAGCGGTTTTATTTTTTGGCCAATCACAATCGTTTACCATGTATTTAAAATGCGAATTGAAATTTCCGAAAAACGAAAAACCTCCGTCGCACCAACGGAGGTTTAAATATCTTTTTTGGTGCCGAAGGCGGGATTTGAACCCGCACGTCCGTACGGACACTGCGCCCTGAACGCAGCGCGTCTGCCAGTTCCACCACTTCGGCACGTACAATAAATTATAATCTATCTTTAATTTACTGTAAAGGGTTTTTTCAAAGATAATTTTTGGTAAATCAAGCTAGAGTCGCGGACTTTGGTTGAAATATCTCCCAAAGTTCATTATAATTACAACTAAATTAAAGGCGTTACGGCCTCATCGGGCGGTGAACCCATAAACCGCACGGCCGTGCCTGATAGGAGGAATCATCATGCCCGTCTCTGCAAAAATCCGCCAAGCCATCGGCGGTTCGTCCTTTATCCGGAAGATGTTCGAAGAAGGAGAACGGTTGCGCAAGATTTACGGACCCGATAAAGTATACGACTTTTCCCTCGGCAACCCCGATCTGGAACCGCCGGCCGCCTTCAAGGAAAAACTGGCCCAGTTGGCCAACCATCCCATCCCCGGCATGCATCGCTACATGAGCAATGCCGGTTACCCTGAAAGCCGAAAGGTCATTGCCGATTACTTAAATTCCAAATCAGGTACGGCCCTTACGGAAAACCACGTGGTCATGACCGTCGGAGCCGGTGGCGGATTGAATGTAATTTTCAAAGCGATCCTCGATCCCGGCGATGAAGTGATCGTTTCCGCACCGTATTTCGTGGAATATGGGACCTACGTCGACAACTACCTGGGTAAATTGGTGGTCGTCAAGTCCTTGCCCGATTTCCAACTGGATTTGAAGGCCATTGCCGCAGCTATCAACGACCGAACCAAAGCGATCCTCATCAATTCACCGAACAATCCCACCGGAGTGATCTATACCGAAGAAACCTTGCAAGGCTTGGCTGCTTTATTGGCCCAAAAAGAAGCGGAGCTGGGTCGGGAAATCTATCTGATCTCCGACGAACCCTATGCCGGTCTGGTCTATGACGGCGCTACCGTACCGCCGGTGCTTCGGATCTTCAAACATGGCATTGTCGCCACTTCCCACAGTAAAGACTTGGCCATACCGGGAGAACGTATCGGCTATATTGCCATCAATCCGGCCATTCCCGAGGCAGACCTGTTATTCAATGCCCTGGTCTATGCCAACCGCGTCTTAGGCTTTGTCAACGCCCCTGCCCTAATGCAGCGTTTGGTTGCCGACTTCCAGGGCCAGGTGGTTGGCTTGGATATTTATCAAAGGCGGCGGGATATCCTGTATAATCACTTAACCCAAATCGGCTTCAAGATGGTGAAGCCCCAAGGCGCCTTCTATCTCTTCCCGGAAAGTCCCATACCGGACGACATCGCCTTTATCCAGGCTGCCACCAAGTACAATCTGCTCTTGGTCCCGGGCAGCGGTTTCGGCGCTCCTGGATATTTCCGTATCTCTTACAGTGTTTCCGACAGCACCATCCAAAACTCCCTCCCGGCCTTCAGCGCTTTGGCGAAGGAATTCGGGCTTACGAAATGAATAACCAGGACCGGGTAATGGGTACTGAGTTCTAGGTATTGGGTTCTGGATACTTGTTTCTGGGCTATAGAAAAGGAACGCATAATGCGTTCCTATTTTTTCTATGTATAGAGAATGTATAACCGTCCCATCCATATCCCATACCGGTGCCTGGAAACCGTGCACTGTGTACTATTTACACTTCCGCCTTCAGCACGGCATCCACCGGTTCGCTCCACAGGAGACGGATCACTTTTGAAACCTCCTGGGGCCCACCGGTGGTATAAAACACCGTCCGGCCCGGGCCCGGCTTATCGCTATGCAACTGTTTCTGCGTCAGCACTTTCGCCGTCTGCCTGGCGACCGCCGTCCCGGTATCCAATATCTCGACTTCAGGACCGACAATCCGGGCAATCACCGGTTTTAAAAAGGGATAATGGGTACATCCCAACACCAGCGTGTCCACGCCCTTTTCCAGCAACGGAGTCAGGTACTCTTTTAATATTTGCTCGGTTTCGTCCCCATCCAGCTTGCCGCTTTCCACCAATTCCACCAATCCCGGGGCAGGCTGGGTATATACTTCAATGCCGGTTCCATATTTTTCCACCAACAACAAGAACCGCTTCCCGCTCAATGTCATATCCGTGGCCAAAACTCCAATCTTTCCGCTGCGAGTCACGTCATGGGCCGGTTTCACCGCCGGTTCTACACCGACGATGGGAATTTCCGGATGAACTTCCCGAACATGGTCCAATCCGGCAACGCTGGCGGAATTGCAGGCAACTACAATCATTTTGGCACCGAGCGCCATCAAATATTCGGAGACATCCAAAACCCGTTCTCTTATCTCTTCCACCGATTTGACACCGTAAGGGCAATGGGCCGTATCTGCCAAATAAAACAAATCTTCACCCGGCAGCATTTTCCGGATCTCAACCAGGACCGATAAACCTCCCACACCGGAATCAAACACGCCAATTGGGGCCGAAGACGGCAAAAGGATCACCTCAAATAAAATTAGTGCACCTGTTAGGATACCCTATTCTATTCTCGGTTTAACCCAAATTTCCTCCATTCTGTTAAAATGCCTTTTCAGTTTGCCGGCTATTTTGCCAGTACTGCTTTCACCACTTCGACCACTTTTTCGCTTTCATAAGGTTTGACAATAAAATTTTTGGCGCCGGCCTGAATCGCTTCCAATACGATATCTTTCTGCCCCATCGCGCTACACACCAAGATTTTGGCTTTGGGATCCAGTGCCATAATATGCTTAATTGCGGTTAATCCATCCATTTCCGGCATGGTCACATCCATGGTGACAATGTCCGGCTGTTCACGTTTGTAGACTTCAATAGCTTCCAGGCCGTTCGAAGCTTCCACCATTTCATCAAATAGCCCGTTGCTTTGGAAGATCTGCTTCAAAGACATTCTGACAAAAGCAGCGTCATCTACAATTAAACATTTCATAAGCGTCATCTCCCTACATTGCATAATTAATATGTTCAGTACCCCATCGGTTTATTTCATCGGCGATCGCCGCCAGATCCATGACTTTGCACACGCCCCCCAACTCCACGGCTTTGCAGGGCATCCCATAAACGACGGAGCTGGACTCATCCTGGGCTATGGTGTAAGCCCCCCGGTCGTACAAAGCCCGTAACCCTTTGGCTCCGTCACTGCCCATCCCGGTTAAGATAACTCCCATCGCATCGGGCCCGACTACTTCCGCCACAGACAAGAAAGTATAATCAATCGAGGGATTATATACGGATCGAGGGTCCCGAGGCCCGACCCGGACTGCCAGGCAGCCGTCCTGGTCACGGACAACCGCCAGACTTTTCCCTCCGGGCACCACCAGAGCTGTCCCTTCCATCACCCGATCTCCGTCAACAGCCTCGCGAACCCGCACTTTGCCGGAACGCTCCAACGTCTTGGCAAAATCCGCCGTATATGGTGCCGGCATATGCTGAACAACGATTATCCCTGGAAGATTGGGCTTCAACCGCTGAAAAATGCTGTCCAGTGCGACGGTTCCTCCCGTCGAAGCGCCAATCACGATCAACCGTCCCGATGCCGCTCCGGAGGCCGCCAGTTCTCTGTGAACTTTCCGGGCCGGAGTCCCCGAATCCATCCGTGTTTGAGCAGCCGCTAAAAAACGGCGCCGTATCTCCTCTGCCTGGGTAATTAAGATCTCTTTATATCCAACCGACGGCTTGACGATGACATCGACAATGCCGTAGGAAGCCAGCTCTTCCAGAACTTCCCCGTCGATCTCCCGTTTACTGAACCCAATGGCTGCACAACGCGCCGCCGAGCGTAATTTCGTATAAAATAAGCTTCCGTCTGCACACTGAAGTTCCAAGTCCAAAGCCACTGCGTTAATGGATTCCGAGGCCATGATCCGCAATGCCCGTTCCGGGTCGCCGAGGGCACCAATGACTTCAAAATCGGACGAAGCTCCCAAAATATCCCGTAAAAACTGTCGCATGAACGCCGAACCGTCGACAATTAACACCCGATATTTCACAGTCTACTCCCTCTTCAAAAATATGCTGTTTTTTAAGGGTTTCCATCGTGGATCACGGTGTACGTCCATGGTTTCGCAAGTACCTAATACCAAATATCCGCCATCGTTCAAAACGGCATGAAATCGATCAATCAATCGTTCCCGCGATGATTTTGAAAAATAGATCAAAACATTGCGGCAGAAAATAATATCAAACCGGATTTTCGCCGGAATATCAAATTCTTCGTTAAGGTTGATCTTACGAAACGTAATGGTCCGACGCAGTTCATTCCGGACCTGGTAAATCTCTTGAGGACCGGGCAACGGTTTAAAATACCGGCTAAGATAATCAGGAGGAATATCTTTAACGGCCTCGGAGGAGTACACTCCCTTCATCGCTTCTTTCAACTTTTGGACACTGATGTCGAAAGCCAAAATCGAAAATTTTCCATCCCCGTTAAAAACATTGTCAAACATCATACCCAACGTATATGCTTCCTCTCCCGAGGAACAACCCGCCGACCAACACAACACCTTTCGTTTTTTCGTCTTTAAACCCGGTAATATGGTACGGTTGACGATCTCCAATTGGTGTTTTTCCCTAAAGAAACTGGTCACATTGGTCGTCAACAATTCAATAAACTCGTTAACCTCCGACGGATCCTGCTGCAACCGATGGATATATTGACTGATGGTACTCATATTTAATTGACGCAACCGTCTTTCCAAACGAGTCACAATCAACATCTTCTTATCCGGGCCGTACGAAAAACCTAACCGGCTGTTGACGATCTCGCACAGCTTTATCAATTCGGCCTCGGACAGTCTTCCATCGTTACCCAGTTGCATTTTTGCTACTCCTGCCTCGTTTTCCCGAAGCTTCAGCGGCCTGATTCGCTTTTATACGGGCCATGGACTGTTCCACCGCCTCAAAATCCACCAATTTATCCAGATCCAACATGAGAACGATTTGATCGTCATGTTTGGCCATGGATTTCAGATAGCGGGTTTTCTCATTATTGCTAAATTCGGGGACCGGTTGAATTTCTGACGTACCAAAACTCACAATATCCAATACGTTTTCAACCAACAACCCGTACATCTTTTGCGACGTTTCCACCACAACGATAACCGTATATTCTTTATCATCGCAATCCAGGCCGAACACCCGGTCCAGGTTTATCACCGGGATGATCTCACCCCGGAAATTAATGACCCCTTCGACAAAGACCGGCGCTTTCGGCACTTTGGTCGGCTGAGTATATCGGATAATTTCCTGAATATTGAGAATATCGATACCGAAATATTCATCGCCGACATTAAAGATAACCTGTTGTGTCCCACCTTCAAGGCTGGTAAACTGCAAATTAAGAATCGCCATAATATTATCGACGGCAGCCATCGCTAACCCCACCTCCGATTTACTGTCATCCGGCTTTACCTTGCAAAACTTCGGCAATCAACTGTTTGGCATCTAAGATTAAAGCCACTTCCCCGTTTCCGAGCAAGGTCGCACCGGACACCAACGGATTATCCGGTAATGCTTTATTAATTTGCTTAATCATGATCTCAGCCTGGCCCACCAGCTCGTCAACGACCAATCCCAGTTTGTTCCGGCCGCGTTGAACCACCAGCAACGATAAGATGCCGGATTCCGATGCCACTGAATCTTCTTGACCAAACAGCCGGTTCAAATGAAATAAAGGGACGAACTCCTGGCGCAACGAAAACACAGCGTTGCCTCCCACATCCCGAATATCCTCGGGCCTGACGGCATAACTCTCCAACACGTTCACCGAGGGAATCGCCATGATTTGATTGCCGCACTTGACCAAGAAAGCTTGAATAATCGCCAAGGTCAACGGCACTTTCAGCCGGAAGGTGGTTCTCTTTCCTTCCTCGCTTTCGACCTCGATCTCTCCTTTTAGACTCTTAATGCTGGTCTCCACTACATCCAGGCCCACGCCCCGGCCGGAAATATCGCTCACCTGTTCGGCCGTTGAAAAACCGGGAGCGAAAATCAACCGGATGATTTCCTCTTTGGACAATTGCGCCGACGGATCGATCAGTTTGTTATTGATGGCCTTTTGCCGAACTTTTTCCACATTAATCCCATTGCCGTCATCGCTGATGCTGATGACGATATAGTCGCCTTCCTGGGAAGCCCCCAGCCGAATCTTGCCGGTGGGCGACTTGCCGGAAGCCTGCCGCTTTTCGGGGGATTCCACCCCGTGGTCCATTGCGTTCCGGATCAAATGGGTCAACGGATCCACCAATTTTTCGGCAATCTGTTTGTCAATCTCGGTATCTTCCCCGAAAAATTCTATGTCCACCGGCTTGTTTAACCGTTTGGAAATATCCCGGATAATCCGGGGAAACCTGGCAAAAATCTGATTTAAGGGAACCATCCGCAGTTCCATCAATGCCAGTTGAAAGTCTCCGGTAATTTGTTCAAATTGCTGGACCAGCCTGGTCAGCTGATTCCAAGCCGCTTTGGATTGTTCCTGCCGTTCCAGCAGATCATTAAATCCGGCTTTGACGGTTAACAGATCGCCGATATAGTTAATCAACCTGTCAATCTTGATCGAATCCACTCGGATGGTTTGGTCGGCGGAAACCGGCGCCCGTTCAACAACCGGCGCAACCGGCTTGGACGGTTTCGGCCGATACTCCCAAAGTTCAATCTGAACTTTTTCCAAATCAAACACCGGATAATGGCTGATCTTTTCGAGCGTCGCCCCGTCGAGTACCGTTTCACTTTGAAGGATCATTACGGCTCCGTCGGCCTGTTCCAACGCCGGATCATCCATCGCCGGTACCACAGTAAATACCGAAGCCCATTGTTCGATATGTTTTTTCAGGGTAAACACGGATACGGCCTTCATCGCCGCATCCCGTCTGAAGGTCAGATCCACCCGGTAAAGCTTTTTACCAGACGACTGCCAAGACTCCAACAATTTCGCTTGTTCTTCGTTAAACTCCAACGGTTGTTTGGACCGAGTGCCCGTCGGACCGGTTTTCTCCTGGGATTCAAAACCTAACATTTCGAGCCACGACTGACTGTCCCAGGGACTTTCCCACGCTCCTGCCTCAATATAATTGGACAAATCATCGGAAAGCCGGAGTAAAACGTCGATCATCTCCGAAGACAGGCCTGCATTCCCCTGGCGGATTGCATCAAAGTGATTCTCAATCCGGTGCATGACCTCTTTAACGGAGTTCAGGCCCATCATTCCGGAAGATCCTTTGATGTTATGGGCAATCCGAAACAATTCGTGAACTTCTGTTTCGAGCCGATTCGGTTCATTGTCGATGTTGACCAGGATCTGCGTAAACTTCTCCAACTGTTCTTTGGTTTCTGCAATGAACAACCGGCTTAAAGTTTGGTCAATATTGTTTCCACTCACGGCAAACACCTGTCCCTCACGCCTAAATTTCAGGGCTTATCGGTTTACGGCTGACACAACGTGAAACTTATAAATTATCCCATAAATTATCCCAGTTATCTCCGACAAACTCATCGTCACTCTGGTGTTTCTCTTCCGAGGAAACAGGGACTTCCTCCGACGGTTCGGCAGCCGCAGCGGATTTTGCGACGGACTGTTGCAGTTTAAATTGGTTCACCATCTGGGTCAGATTCACCGATTCCTGGCTCAAGGTCTGGCTGGATGCAGACACTTCCTCGCTCATGGCGGCATTCTGCTGGGTTACCTGATTCAACTGCTCAATCGAGGTCTGAATCTGCTGGCTGGCCGTCATCTGTTCCCGCATGGCCGAAGCCACTTCAGCGATAACATCTGCCGTCTGCCGGGTATTCTCCACGATTCGGCTCAACATTTCCGAAGATTGTTGCACCATGTAATTGCCCCGTTCAACCCGTTCAACGCTTTCTTTAATCAACATCTCCACTTCTTTGGCTGCCGCCGCGCTACGTCCGGCCAAATTGCGCACTTCAGCGGCAACCACCGCAAAGCCCCGACCCTGCTCACCGGCACGGGCCGCTTCAATCGCCGCATTCAAAGCCAACAAATTGGTTTGGAAGGCAATATCGTTCACCACTTTAATGATTTCGGCAATCTGTTTGCTGCTGGTATAAATCCGATCCATGGCTTCTTTCGTTTCCGCGATGGATTTCTCTCCTTCTTCAACCGCACTCAACGTCAGCCGGGAAATATGATCGGCTTGTTCGGCATTGGCCGAAGTCTGGGTAACCGACGCCGTAACTTCCTCCACCGTCGCTGCGATTTCTTCCAACGTGGAAGCCTGTTCCTGAGTCCGCTGTGACAAATCCTGATAGCCTGCAGACAGTTGTTGGGTGGCATCCTGCAGGAATTGAGCACTGCGCTGAATGCCATGGACCATTTCGGACAAGGTCGTGACCATCTTATTAAGCTCCGCAGCCATCTCCCCGATCTCATCCGTCCGGTCTTGTTTGATCTGGACGGTCAGATCGCCTCCGGCCACTGCCTTTAACTTCAGGCCGATCATCCGGATGGGTTTGACGATGTTCCGCGCCATAATCCAACCCATCATCGGAACCCCGATAAAGACGATAACCAACAATCCGAAAATCATATTCCGATAGACATTGACCGAAGCATAGGCTTCCGCCGCACTGGTCTCTATGATTAATCCGAGATAATCCGTTCCCAGCCCGATCAGAGAACCGCTGGCCACCACCCGTTCTTTGCGGTACGGGTCATAGAACTCAAACCATTTGGTCTCCCGATCCATATCTTTGATGGCTTGAGCCACTTTTTTGGCTGCAGGCGTCTCCAGTTTGGTTTGGTATACCGACCGTTCGGCCGGGTTCATCGGTTCAGTCAGCAGCAACTGTTCAGCATTGATAAAATAAGCGTCGGCTTTGGAACCGATGAGTTCCAACCCTTCTCCCAACATCGTGCTGATTTCGGACAGACTCAGATAACACCCTAGAATACCGTCGATTCGAATCCCGTCCGCATTCCGGATGGGAGTCCCCATAAACACTAACAAGTCCCCGTCTTCTTCCGAATATTTCATATCGGAAAAACCGGTTTTCCCGGCGAATACCCTGACTGTATCTTGTTCGGAAAGCATCTGCCCTACTAAAGAATCGTCGGTACTGTAAATAATTTCCCTGTTTTCAGTCGTTAAAAACATCTTGGCAAATTGGTTTTTGGCTTGTATGACCCGGAAAAACTGGTCCAAAGTCTCCGTTTTATATGACTCCCAACGGCTTTTGTCTTTATAAACGGTAAAAGCTTTACGTATCGCTTCAGCGTTGGACAGGTTTTGCATATTTAACTGCTTGTTTTGGAACCAGTCCACCACGATACGCCGCTTTTGCTCCCCATAAAGTTTCATCTTGTCTTCAATTTCATGATGAAGCAAATTGCTGGCAAAAAAATAGGACATTATCCCCGTGACAAACATGGGAATCAACCCCACCGCCAGCATGGTCAGGGTCAACTTGGGCTGAAGCTTAAGATTTTTTAGCTGGATTCCTTTGAACTTCTTGAGCAACTGTTTGAAATGAATTTTCGGAAATTTTAACATCCAAACCCACGCTCCTATCCGATTTGTCCTCAAGCAGAATCAAACGTTTTGGGCAGCCTCGCTCGTCCGTGAACGCCCAAAACGCAGCAAAACTTACTCCTTTAATACATCGGCAAAGCGTGGCCTTTACTTAAGGCACTTTTACGGAAAATACATGGTTTCGATTAGGAAATCACAGGGTATGCGACAGCGAGAACGCTGCTACGTTTCATACAAAAATAAAAAAATTAAGGAACGCATATGCGTTCCTTCTTAAACTCAGTACCCAGTATCCAGAATCCAATACCTAATACGCATCGCCCCGCATTTTTCAAATTTGACCATTATCTGCTTCCGCATCAGGATTGTCGCCGGAAGGAATTTCAACGTCCAAATTGCGTTCGCGGCGGAGAGAATCGATCATCTGCAGCGGCCGTTCCAATGCATGGCGGCGGGTAGAGACTAAAGAAGCATACTCTTTCTGGGCATCGGCCAATCTTTTGCCCATACGGTCCATGGCACTGCAAAAGGCATCCCATTGTTTGTAGAAACTTCCCAACAACGAAAGGATTCTGGACGTTGCCTGTTCCAGATGGAAATTATCCACGGCCTGGCGGATGACGGACAAAAATGCATATAACGTCAGCGGCGAGCAAAGCACCACCCGGTGTTGCAAGGCCATGTCCATCAATGTCCCGTCCGACTCATGAATAAAACCGTAAATTTGCTCATTGGGTATAAATACCAAAACATAATCCAGGGTATTCTCTTCCGGGTTGATATAATCCCGTGTGGTTACCTCTTTAATCCGGGTCCTCACGTCTTTCAGAAACTGTTGTTTATACGTCTCCTTCATATCCGGACGCTCCGCTTGAAGGTATTGTAAATAATTGTCCAGGGGGAATTTCACATCCATATGGACCTTCCTGGCCTTTGGCAGATAAAACGTGTAGTCCGGACGGTTCCCGCTGCTCAATCCTTCCTGTTTGGTATAATTGACGCCTTCGACAAATCCGACCATCCGCAGCACATCTTCGGCCATCCGTTCCCCCCATTGACCCCGGACCCGGGTGTTGGTCAAAACGGCCCGTAAATGTTCGGCCGTATCCCGCAATTTGGCCGTCTGTTCCGCCGTCATCTGCAACTGTTGGCTCAGCTCGCCGAATTTCAACTGCCGGTCCCTTTCATATTGGGTAATGACTTCATTCACCTTGGCTATTTCTTTTCCGATTTGGGCCAAAGTCTGGTCAATCAACTGTTTCTTGGACTCCAGTGTCTGTTCGTTGAGAACAGTTTGATTTTTCAACGTTTCCCCGGCGATATTCATGAATTGTTGCAAATTATTGCGCAACGCTTCATAGGATATGGCCGTAAAAGACTCCTTCATCCTTCCCAGGACCTGTTCAAATTCTTTGCTCCGTTCCGTCTGGGCCTTATCCAGCAAATCCGCGGTTACCCGCCGTAACCTACCCATCAGGCCCGCGGCCACGAGCCCGGTGATACCGGCCCCGACTAAAACGCCGGCCCCGAAAAAGACCATGGATGATTGATTCATCAGATATCCTTCCTTCCGCCATATGGCCCGTTGTCCGCCGCTCTGAAGCGCACATCGAATGAATCATTTCCACAATGGCTGACAATCCCCTCCCGCCCGGCTTCATAAAAAAAGCCGGTTGGGACATATTATTTAAAAGTACCCCTCCGAAACGTTCCGTTTGGAAAGGACGTTACCCATGAAATGGTTTCGATATCTATGCCAAAACTTTCGGAATTACCATTGGAGCTGGAAAAACATATTCTTTTTCCTGGCCTTGGCGGGCATGGGGGCCCTCCTGGTCGTTCTGTATATTCCTTTGCCCCAACCGCAGATGCCGCTGGCTTCGGAAGTCTATGATATCCACCATAACCTGGTCACCACCTTTTACAATCAGAACCGTCGCCATGTGCCGCTTGCTGCGGTTCCCGACTTTTTACAAAAAGCCTTTTTGGCTGTGGAAGACCATCGCTTCTTTGAACATCACGGCATCAATCCCGGCCGTATCCTCAAAGCTGCCTGGTACGACATTACCCATCGCAGCCTGGCGCAGGGCGCCAGTACCATCACCCAGCAATTGGCCAAAAATGCTTATCTCACCCACGAACGGTCCTTCATCCGCAAACTTAAAGAGCTCTTTTTAACGATCAAACTGGAACTGCACCTGAGCAAAGCGGAGATTTTCGAATTGTACCTCAATCAGATTTACTTCGGCCATGGCGCCTACGGTGTGAAAGTGGCTGCCGAAACATACTTCGGAAAAGATTTAAGCCAACTCAATCAGGCGGAAATGGCTTTACTCGCCGGTTTGCCTAAAGGACCGGCGTTTTACTCCCCTTATACCCATCCCGAAGCCGCCCGCAAACGGTTGCGCCAAACATTACAGCGCATGCTAGCCTGTAACTATATTACGGAAGCCGAATATCAACGGTATAGCCGACAGCCGTTAACCCTTCCGGGAATCAAAGCCCGCAACCGCCAAGCCCCCTATTTTTTGGATTTGCTTCAGGCCGAATTGGCGGCCATTTTTCCCAAAGATCCCGGAATCATTTATACCGGCGGTTTGATCATCGAGTCCACTCTGGACCTGAATCTGATGAACGCCGCCACCGCAGCCCTCAACCGGGGCCTGCCCCGATTAATCACGGATAAAAACGGCCTCATCCAGCCTCAAGGGGCCCTTATCGCCATCGAACCCAAAACCGGCGAAATCCGGGCTTTGGTCGGCGGGACCGATTACCGTCGTTCCCAGTTTAACCGGGCTGTCCAGGCCAAACGCCAGCCGGGTTCGGCGTTTAAACCCATTTTATATGCGGCCGCCCTCAGCAAAGGCTACACACTGGCCAGCCTTATCGACCGTACTCCCAAAATATATCAGTTGGATGTGGGGACCTATCAACCCACCGACGGCGCCAACCTGAACGCCACCGGATTACTCTCCCTCCGGGATGCGCTGGCTTCATCCAGCAATGTGGTTGCCGTCAAACTCCTGGATACCATCGGTATCGAATCGCTCTTAACCTATGCCGCCCGGATGGGTATCACCTCCAAATTGCCTGCCACCCTCTCGTTGGCTTTGGGTTCCGGCGAAGTGACCCCGTTGGAGCTGTCTACCGCCTATCTTCCGTTGGCCAACAACGGCATCGGCATCAAACCGGCCACCATCCGGCGAATTTTGGACCGGAACGGCAACGTCCTTTACAAACGCCAGATCCAACCTCAGAAAATCCTCAATCCGGGAGTGGCCTATCTGGTAACCCAGGCGCTGACCGGGGTTTTCCAACCGGGAGGAACCGCAGCCAACATCGGCCGTCGCATCCCGTTTCCTGCCGCCGGAAAAACCGGGACCACCGAAGCCAACCGGGACGCCTGGTTTGTCGGTTACACCCCCGAACTTCTGGCAGCGGTCTATGTGGGCTGCGACCACAACGAACGCTCCCTCCCGGGCGCCGCCAATCAAATTGCCGCCCCGATTTGGGCCGACTTCATGGGCCAAGTGATTTCCCCGGAGACAGCCCCGGATTTTCCCGTGCCCAAAGAAGTGGTCAAGGTCGCCATTTGTAAAGAAAGCAGCGGAAAAGCCACACCGTTTTGCCCGGTCCGTCCCGAATTCTTCCTCGCTGGGACCGAACCGGAGCAATACTGTCCTTTGCACCGGTTCGTTCGGCGGAAGGTTTGCGCCCGTTCAGGCATGTTACCGGGCCTTTATTGCACCGAGTTCGAGGAGAAAGATTTCTTCCTTGGCGAACAACCGGCCTCCGTCTGCGACCAATGCCGGCCGGAGTTCAAAATTTTCGACTGGATGCAACGCATCTTCAAATGGAAATGAAGAGGCGGACGTAACCTTTTGGATTTTTCCCGGTTTTGGATTATAATGGAAATAAATTATCCGAAAGTTTCGGTGCTGTATTGTCAAAATGGAAGAACGGGGTGTCAACGATGAAATCATTGTTTCCGCCAGATTTTCTGTGGGGGACCGCCACGGCTTCATACCAGATTGAAGGTGCAGTTAACGAAGACGGCCGGGGTCTTTCCATTTGGGATACTTTCAGTCATACTCCGGGCAAAATCGCCAACGGCGATACGGGCGATGTGGCATGCGACCATTACCACAGGTACGCGTCGGACATCCACATCATGAAGGAAATCGGACTTAACGCCTACCGGACTTCCATCGCCTGGTCCCGGATTTTTCCGGACGGCAAAGGGCCGCTGAATCGCAAAGGCCTGGACTTCTACGACCGGCTCACCGATACCCTGCTCAATGCGGGAATTCAACCGATGTATACCTTGTATCACTGGGATCTCCCCGCAAGCCTTCAGGCGGAAGGCGGCTGGGCCAACCGGGATTTGACCCAATATTTCCGGGACTATTGCGCTGTCGTCTTTCGCCATCTGGGCGACCGGGTCCGGTATTGGATTACTTTAAATGAACCTTCTGTCCATACCAATGAAGGCCATTTGTACGGAACTCACGCTCCCGGCCTGTCCGACTGGAAAACGGCCACCCGGACCGCCCACCATTTATTGCTGGCCCACGGTTTGGCGATACAGGCCTTCCGGGAAGGGGGTTATCCCGGCTCGCTCGGCATTACCCTGAATATCAACTATTTCGAACCCGTCGGAGATACGGAAGAACACCGCCGGGCGGCTCAAAGCGTGGACGGCCTGTGGAACCGCTGGTACTTGGATCCTCTTTTCAAACAGCGTTATCCCGCGGACATGTGGGAACTTTACCAGAACCACGGCATAGCTCCGCCGGTACAAGCGGGCGATCTGGAGCTTATCAGCCAATCCCTGGATTTCCTGGGCATCAATTATTATTTCCGGGAGATCATCCATGCAGATCCGGCCGTCCCTGTGCTAGAAGCAGCTGCGGGCGACCCTGTTCCACCCCTGACGGCCATGGGTTGGGAGATATTCCCCGACGGTCTGTACCGCGTCCTTACCCGAATCAAACGGGAATATACCGATATCCCGCTGTATATTACGGAAAACGGCGCGGCTTTCCCCGACGTGCTCCGGAACGGAACCGTTGAGGATCCGCAACGCATTGACTATCTCAAGCGGCACTTCCAGGCTGCGGCCCAGGCCATCGCCGACGGTGTCGATCTGCGGGGCTATTTCATCTGGTCCCTCCTGGACAATTTCGAATGGGCTTGCGGTTATGGGAAACGTTTCGGCCTAATTTATGTCGATTACCCTTCCCAACAACGCTATTGGAAGCAAAGCGCCCATTGGCTTAAGGATTTTTTAGCTAATCTTCGTTAACCCTCATATCCAGCGCATCGGGCTCTTCCGTCCTGTCTGTTCCCCGGTCCCAAAGAACGGTCCGCGGAATATCCTAGTATTATCCTACCCATGCAGGAGGAGCACGATGAAGTTGCCCCATTCATCCATTGACTGCTTGATTATACATGTGAGCGAGATGATCATCCATTGGGCGGAGATCATTCCCGCCTGGGCCGGAAACGATTTCCCTTATTCCCGCCTTTTTGCTGAAGATCTCCGCCAATTGGACGCCATTCACGCGCAACTCCGAATGGTCCTTTGCACCCGGCCCATCCACCCCTGGGCACGGAAAGCATGGGAAGCCAATCTGATCACCCTATTATCCCAATCCATCCGTCAAGCAAAACATTGTGTGGAGAAAACCATCGCCCTCAGCCCCTACCTTCCTCCCGCATATCTCCATAACCTGGCCGGGATTTACCGTGATTTCTTCCCATATTTATTGGATGCGATCCAATTGGTAAAAACTTTCCCGTCTTCCCCGACAGGAATCCCGATATCCAAAGCCAACTGTTAATGCAACTCTCTTATTGTCCCTCCGTCCGCCACCTCCACTTTCCGCCATGCTCCTTTACCACCATTTTCCTCAAGGAATTTCCCAGTTTAAAAAGAATTTGCTAAATGCAGCAAGAGACTGACAGGTTTTGCATTTATTATCAATAAACCCGGTGTCTGGCAGCTTTCGTTTACAGTACCCTACGCATTGCAGCCTTCATTGCAACAAAATTCGCAGCAACCTTTTGCCCCATCGGAATACCGCAAAAGCGGTAAATGAATACCTTGAAACACGGACAAACGGACAAAAAGGAGCTGAGAATGTGCAGAAAATGACATGGAAAAAATTAATTATCACAGGATTGGTTTTTGGGACAACACTTACCGGAAGCACAATTTGGGGCCAGACCTATTATGTTCAACCGGGTGATTCTCTTTACAACATTGCGGCGCGCTTCGGAACCACCATCGCCGCCCTGCAGCAGTCCAATGGTTTGACATCCACAACCATCTACCCCGGACAAGCTTTGAGCATCTCCTTGCAGGGCTCCGGTTCTTCCTCATCCGCAACGCGCTATACCGTCAAAGCCGGGGACTCTTTGTACCTTATCGCTCAACGTTACGGTATCACCGTCGCCAGTTTAAAAAGTGCTAACAACCTGTCCAGTGATTACCTCATTGTCGGAAAGGTTTTAATCATTCCCTCGGGAAGTTCGGGAACGGGAACATCGTCCGGCTCGACGACTCATAAAGTCTGTTCCGGCGAAAGCCTTTACCTTATCGCTCAAAAATACGGTATTACCGTCGAAGCCTTAAAACAGGCCAATCAGCTAAGCAGCAACACCATTTGGGTCGGGCAGACGCTAACCATTCCTGCCAAAGGGAGTTCAGCTTCCGCCGGAACCAACAGTCATCTGGTGAAAACCGGGGACACCCTTTACCTCATTGCCAAACAATATGGCATTTCTTTGTCGGATCTTTTAAAGGCTAACAACTTAAGCAGCTCAGCCCAGATTTACCCGGGGCAACGGTTAACCATTCCGAAAAGCGGAACCGGTTCTTCCTCCGGCACAACTGTAGGAAATTATAATTTTAGCAGCAGCGATATTGACCTTTTGGCCAGGCTGGTATCGGCGGAGTCCGCCGGCGAACCTTTTGAAGGACAAGTCGCCGTCGCATCCACCATTTTAAACCGGCTGAGAGACCCCAGATATCCGGATACTATTCCCGGTATCATTTATCAGATCGAATCCGGGCGTTACCAGTACAGCCCGGTGCTTGACGGCCGGATTAATCTACCGGCGACGGCCAGCGCCATCAAAGCGGTTCAACAGGCTATCAACGGTTGGGATCCCAGCAACGGTGCCAACGGATTTTATAATCCGTCCAAAACCAGTAATCAGTGGGTCCGTTCCCATCCGGTTACCGCAGTCATCGGCAACCACGTGTTTTTCAGTTACTGACATAACATCGGTCACAGACACATATCCAAAACAAAACCCGCTTTCAGCGGGTTTTTATTTTATCTATTGTTCATAAATTGGGGGTGTGCCAAACAAAGTCTCCAACCGATATATAAAAGAAGGAGGATTAACGATGACAACACACTGGATTACCGCAATTATCGACGGTGTTATTGTTATTTTTGCCGCATTTCTCATATTTATGGCTCTTCAATGGAAGAGACGTCACGCCGCCAAAAGCGCCCGGACCCATTCATTGCTGCATGCCAAACAGTTAATGGCCCAAGGCCGTTATGCCGAAGCACTGACCCAGCTTAACGCGCTGGCTTCGACCCTCGGCCGTCATCCGAAAAACGCCGTGGATATCCATTTGTGCCAGGGTATTTGTTTAAGAGAAATCGGGATTTTTCAACGGGAGCCCGATTCGCTTCGCGCTGCCATTCCCCAGCTTGAAAAAGCATATAAACTGTGTGCCAACAAAAAACCTATAGTCGCTGCCAAAGTTCTTTATGAGCTGAGCCGTTGTTATTTAGCATTGGCAGATTTTGAATCCAAAGAGATTTTTTTAGCCAAAGCCATTGCTGCTTCGAAAGAAGCCATTGCGCAGATATCTGCCAAAGCGGCTCCGACGCTCTGGGCACAGCTCCACCACCAACAAGGAATCTGTTGTTACCAGATCTCCCATATCCGTCGGGACGAAGCATTGCCGTTTTTAACCAACTCCGTCGCTGCACTGCAGGAAGCCCTGAACCATTTCTCCGAAAAAAAACAGCCTTATGAGTGGGCATTGACGCAATTAGCGTTAAGCCATTCTTACCGGGATCTGGCCAATTATGAAAATGCCCAGGCCAATTTGGACGCTTCTGTGGAAGCGGCAACCCGGGCGGCAGGCTTTTTTACTTATAAATCCTATCCTTCTTCCTATGCTGCGGTTCAATTGAGTTTAGGCGATACATACCTGGCCCTTTTCAAAAATGAAGCCGGAGGCCGTTATCTGTCCAGGGCATTCCGCGCTTTCAAACGGACGTTGAAAGTCTACCATCCTGAACTGAATCCTTTGGAATACGCCCGCGTCTATCAGCGGCTTCAAATTCTCTTTGAATTGGCCGCCAAGGCGACGAATAAATCCAAATATCTGCGGCGTTCGCTCGATTCAGCCGACATCGCCCTTTCCGTCTTTACTTTAAAACGTTACCCCCATAATTACGCTTCCATTTATTTTCACAAAGGCATCTGCTTTAATGAACTGGCCAACCATACGGATACGGAGCAAAACTTAACCTCCGCTTTGTCGGCTTTGAACGAGACCACCAAAGTCTATTTTGGCAGAACCCATCATGAGATATACCTGGACACATTGTGGCTGCGCAGCCAAATCCTTTACCGGCTGGCAGACTTGAAACAATCCCATGAGTTACTGTCCCAGGCCCTGGTCTGCCTCAAACCCCTTCTTCAAAACGAATTTTCCAAAAAAAATCCCCAAGTTTATCTGCTGGCAGGCGATATTTATCAAAAACTGGCAGACTGGCAACACTCCCAGGAACACCTGGAGGAAGCCATTGACGTTTACGAGGTCGGCCTGGCCCATTTCCCGGCCGTCTCCGTTCCGGAAGAACACGCCAACATCCAATGCCAATTAGGAAAATGCCGGTTGACTCTGGGAATCCTGACCGGACAAGCCGAACTCTTTCTGCAAAGCGTCCGTTCCTTGGAGACTGCCAAAGCGTTATTTGAAGCTGAATCAAAAGACGACAGATTACAGGAAACCATGAGCATTTTGGGACAAGCTTACTATCAGTTGGCATCTGTTGAAAATAAACAGGCAAACTTGGAAAAAGCCCTTTCCTGCTACCAACATTCCCTGCAATTATGCCAAAACCAAAAGCCGGAAATATTAATTCCGCTGTATCGGAACCAAGGCCTCATCCTGAAATCGCTGAGCCGGTATAAATCAAAGCAGGCATACCTTGAGCAGGCCATCCAGGCCTTTCAAAAAGCTCTCAAGCTCTACCCGGAAGAAAACTCCTCTCCGGAACATGGCTTGCTCCTGATGCATTTGGGCGAGACCTATCTCGAACTGGCCGATGTTACCGAGAAAGAATATAATTTAAGCCGGGCCAAGAATTATTTTGAAAAAGCCGTCGACAATCTGGATTCTAAGGAACATCCTCTCGATTATGCCCGGACCCAAAACCTGATTGGAAATACCCTTTTGGAACTGGCTGACTTCGGTAACAGCGCAATCCTGTTGAATGAAGCCATTCATGCATTCAATACGGCATTGGGTATTTATTCCCCTAAAAACGCTCCGGAGAATTATGCCGATACCCTCAACGCCCTTGGCGTGGCCTATCAAAACCTGGCGGAAGCGTCTCCCAAAAATCGGGAGATCAATCTTCTCAACGCCATCCAGTCGCTCAAGGAAGCCCTCCGGATTTATACCCTCCGGGACTATCCTTCCGAATATGCCATGGTCCAAAATAATCTGGGTTCCGCCTACAGTTTGTTGGCAGAAACTCAACACCGGGACCAAAACCTGAAACTGGCGCTTAAGGCCTTTGAAGAGGCCGCCCGCATTTACACCCCGAAGGATTATCCGGACAATGCCCGCAAAGTCCGGATGAACATCGAAAAAATCCGAGGCCGCTTCCGCCTGCAGGTTAAATCATAATCCGGAAAATCTGTCGCCCTGCTATCTTTCAACCAAGGAGAGCAGGGCTTTAAAAATTTCTCCCTGTTTCGGAAAGAACGGGTGCTTCTTACTGGCCGTATCCAATAACGATCGGATGAATGGATTGTTGAGCGAACGAAGCAGGTTTTGATTCCGTTCTTTTTGCCGCTCCAGCTTTTCACATAGCTGATCGACAGCCAGAAGTCCCGCGCCCTGCAATAAAACTCCTAATCCCATATCCCGTGCGGAAACTTTAAGCAACCGTTTCAGACGGTTCGGTGTCAGATCAGGCCATTTTTGTAGGACTTGAGCAATCCCGCCGCTGACCATCGGAGTCGCCATGGACGTCCCGGTTAAAGCTACATAACCGTTTTTCGTGTCCAATGACGTGATATTGGTTCCCGGCGCCACCACGTCCGGCTTCTCGAAAAAGTCGATGGTCGGGCCCCGGCTGGACGAATCATGCAGCCGGTCATCGTCAAAACTCAGGGTTTCCTGATCATTAAAATTTCCCACCGTAATGATTCGGGGATTGATGCCAGGTGAATTGATGGTTCCCAGAGCCGGGCCGTCGTTTCCTGCAGCGGCACAGACAACGATCCCAGCTTCCCAAGCTGCAGTCGTTGCCCGGCACAACGGATCCGTCCTGTACGATTCCTGGGCTTCGGCTCCCAGCGACAGATTGATCACTTTAATCGGCAATGCCGAACGATGGTGGATACACCATTCGATGCCGGCAATAACATCGGAGATACTACCGCCGCCGTCCCGATCCAGTACCTTCACCCCTACCAGGCGCGCTTCCGGCGCCATACCGCTGTACATGCCGTCGGATCGGGTTCCGTTTCCGGCAATAATCCCCGCCACGTGCGTGCCATGACCGTTGTCGTCATAGGGTTCATTCTTCTTTTGGACCAGATCATGCCAGGCTAAAATCCGATTGGTGGGAAGCGTCAAATCATCATGGGGATATATGCCGGTATCCAATACGGCAACCACAACGCCTTTTCCGGTTAATCCCTCTCTCCGGACGGCCTCGGAACCGGTGACGGCCGTTGCCACATCCAGCGTGGCCCGGACCGGAACATTGCTCCAAATTTTACGTACCCGTTGGGAACGGGCCAACTCCTCCACGGCCTCCTCCGGACATTCCACCACCAAGGCGCGAAGCATTCCCAGTTCACCGCAGACTCTGCCCTGATTCGACTCAACCAGGGCCATGATCGCATCCTGACGCCGGCTCATCAATTCAATGATCAGGCTGACTTTTTTTGGGACTTGGGCGCCGATTTCCCGTTGTTTTCGCAACACCGGAGAAAGTTTATACATCCATTGATTGGCCAACATCGACTCACTCCTTGGGATTTTTAAAATATTCTCCTCGATCCCTCGGTTTAGTTTATTAGCCTTCCGGGTAATCGGCATCATGCCCAAAAGCATAAGTTATCGTGGATTTATTCCGATGCAGGTTCTGGAGAAATTAAAGCCCGAATCAGTTTGGTACCCATCTCCTGTAATTCCGAATTCAACCCGCCGCCGGCCGCCCGTATTCCGGACACAACGGCTTCCCATAATCTTTCCGGATTCAGGTTTTTATCCGCCGAAGACATACCTTCAGCGTCTGATTCGGTTTTCTCTATCGTTTCTTGAAGCAATGTCAAGCCGGTCCGAATCAGTTCCGGAATCATACTGTTTCGAAGCATATTTTCCATAGCTTCATTGAGCTTCAACGCTTTCATCAGAGCAATTCCCAGCTTAAACCATTCATTGACTTGCGGATTTTGATAAAATTCCATCCGTCTCAGCAATTTATCCAGATCAATTTGGCTCAGATACGTGATAACCTGATCGATAATAGCCTGCATCTGTTTGCGGACTAACTCGCTCAATTCGGATTCCGGAGATTTTCTCCCATCAACCTTGGATGCATTTTTCACCCAAAGCCGCTTAGCAATCGCCCTCTTCAGCCATTCGGACGACGCAAAGGGCTGCTCTTCCAAAATACACGCGGCTATACCGCTGAGATAGCCCACGGCTGCACCGATTTCCGCTGTCTTTCCGTCAAAGAAAGGATGATCCGGAGCCACAATCCGCCCGGCCCCTCGCTCCACCGGCCATTCACTGTCCACGACGACCAACAGACGGCGGTGCATTCCCGGCGACACTGCCATCGACCGGTCATGTTCACCGGATTCCAAACCGGTACAGACTAAAATCCCATTTTTAGCAACACGGGCCAATGCCCTGCATAGCAGATCCCGTTCATCATCGCCTTGCGCTAATGTCTTTAGCGGAACAGCCATCACTTGAACAGGATCCGATTGGCTCCCGAGACACCATTCGATGCCCAGCAGCACATCGGCCAAAGTCCCGGTAGCTTTACGGTTAAGCACTTTGACTCCAATCAACCGGGCATCCGGTGCTTGTTCGGCAATAATCCGCGCCAAATAGGTTCCATGACCATGCTCATCATACGGGACGCTCCGGCCGTTTATCATATCCGCCCAGCCTATCAATGATTTATCCCAACGGCCGAAACCGGGCCACTGCCGGATTCCGGTGTCCAGCAAAGCAACAGTCACTCCCTTACCGGTGGCTTTCTCCCGCCGCAGCCAAGGAACGGCCATCCGGTTTACGGTGGAAGCCAACGGTTCTACCGCTGTATTGCTCCAAACCCGCCGTACCGAAGGCAACCGGGCCAACTCGGAAACCGCCGATAGTGGCACGTCAATCTCCATGGCAGGTATCAGCTTTATTTCCCGGAATACCGTTCCCTGTTGGGACTCAACAAACCCGGCGACTTTATCCCAGGCATTTCCGAAAAGCTCCACTATCAGACTGTACCGCTCTTCCGAACGGCCGTCCATATTCCTTAACAGCGGAGACAGTTTAAGATCAGACCACAATCCACCAGCCATCAAAAATCCCCCACTCTCACTCTTTTTCGCAAAGGGCTACTTTCAGATCGGCATTGATCATCCGGACCTGCTTCATTTGTGCCAATTCTTCGATAACTGGGGGGTCCACTTCCACCACCAACGAATGTACGCAGTTTAATCGATGGCACACCTTCCCGTTTCTGGCCTTCACCAAAGCAATCACCGGTTCAAAGTCGTCCTGGCCCACTTCGACAATGACCCGGCGCGTTCCTGACGCAGTCGCTAAACGCTCAGCTTTTAACGATGTCGCGATTTTTTTGGCCCAATCCATTCGGTCCACCTCCTTTGCGGAGCATGTCATCGACTTTATAAAACTTCAAAAAATCTGCCGTGATATATTATAGTTACAAATTTCCTAAATTGTTTCGTTACCAAAAGCATTTCATCAACGTATCGGATTGGGCTTCAAACCTATAAACGGAAAAGCCCGTTTCCGGGCTTTTCCGCATCATGATGAATGGCTATTTGGACCAGAGATTAACGCTTAGAACAATCCGCCGCCAAAGATAATGAAGAGGAAGATAATGATCCAAATCCACCACCAGTTACCACTGCCAAACAGTCCTTCATAACGATTATCTGCCATTTCATTCACCTCCCGGATCATGATAATTTATTCTATGGAGATCGAACAAAGCCTGAACCGCGCTATAGTTTGAAAATGTTATGCTAAAGATATGATTTGTAACAATAACAAGCTGCCCTGAAACGGGCAGCCATTGTTTAACTGCTGTTTTCAGCGGATTTTATCAGAAGCAGCCTCCGCCGCAACCCATCACTAACAGCACAAAGATGAGGAACATTAACCAACCGTTATTGCCAAATCCACCGAAAAACCCTTTACTCTCTGCCATGTGTTTCACTCCTTTCTCGCCTTCATAAAGGCTTTGATGATAGTATATTTATATTATGTGGCTGTCAAAAGTGTCATGGGCGATTGTTATTTTCATATCGGATATAATAGTATATACCCTTTATCCTGTTACATCCGGCATCACAAAATGCCGGGAAACCCCGGCATCATTTAATATACGGATACCTGATTTTAGAACCGGCAACCGCCGCAACCAATGACTAAGAGAACGAAGATTAAGAACATTAACCAACCGTTATTGCCAAAACCATCAAATAAGCCTTTCACAGCATCAGCCATAATGAAACCCTCCTTTGCATCGCCTTTATCAGGCTTCTATTGCAGTATATGAAGATGATTTCATAAATTGTTCAGGCAAATGTTATTTCCATATTGGATAAAATAATATTATGCAAATGCCGGTTGCTTGGCAAAAAAGGGCCGGAATAAAGGAATACGGCGTAAGATTTCGATGATCCATCCGATAAGCCCGCGGCTTTCTGACGTTTCATCCTCGAAGACCTCCGCTACGCTTAAGGCGCCGGATCCTTCAATGTATGGACGCAGTCCCATGTCCCGGGCATTTTGTTTCAAAATCCGTTTCACCTGGTCCGGTTTTAATCCCGGTCTGTGTTGCAGAATTTGAGCCGCTGCCCCGGCAACCATCGGGGCGGCCATGGATGTTCCGGTCATGGTCTGATATCCCCCCACCGGGTTTTAACGAAACGATATTGGTCCCCGGTGCCAATAAGTCCGGCTTAACCTGGTCGTCAATGGTCGGACCCACGCTGGAAGACTCATTGACAATATCATCCGAAGGATCAACGGTGCCCCGATCATCCAGATTTCCGACAGTGATAGCTTTCGGTTCAATGCCCGGCGTGTTGATGGTCCGGGCTCCCGGACCGTCATTCCCGGCAGCCACACAAACGACTAACCCATTATCCCAAGCACTGCGCACGGCAGCACACAAAGGGTCACTCACGGAGGACTGATAAGCCGGAGCTCCCAACGACAAGTTGAGCACCCGGATATTGTAGACCGCTTGCTTCTCAAGGCACCATTCGATGGCCACCAAAATGTCGGAAATATTGCCGGTCCCCTCTTTATCCAAGGCTTTAATGCCGACTAGATTGGCTTCAGGAGCTACACCCGTATATTTGCCTCGGGAAGACCAACCGTTTCCGGCTACAATCCCAGCCACATGAGTCCCATGGCCGTTGTCGTCATAGGGCGAGCTTTTGCCGTTCACCAGATCGTACCACCCGATTATCCTGTTTTCTGGCGATGTCAAATCAGGATGAGGTGCAATACCGGTATCGATAATGGCAACTGTCACACCTTTACCGGTATAGCCTAGGCCCTGTCCGACTTTGCTGCCGATGGTGGGAACGGCGATATCCAATAAAGCTTTCACTTTTGTATCATGCCAGATTCTCCGGACATAAGGTGCCATGGCCAGCGGCTGCAGCGCGCCGTAAGGCATCTCGATGATCGTCCATGGAAACCGGTTAAACTGGCGACGAATCACTCCGGAATTGGCTTTGACATAAGGTCCGACTCTCCGGATTTCCGGAGTGACCATCTCCACGATAAACCGGACCGGACGTTCCGGATGTTCGACGAACTCGGAATTCAACAATTCCGGGGATAACTTTTGTATCCATGATTTCATGATAAATCCACCTCCTGCCCTATTCTCAGTATATGAAGGGCCGGAAAGATGGCGATAAGGCGAAGGTATTATCGTCGCAGCAAGGCCAGGCCTTCCCTTTATCCAGGCCGAAAAAACTTTGGTATAATTGTGATCGTCAGGATAATAAACGCTTGGTACGGAAAAGGAGGATAATCATGAAAGTATTATTGATTAACGGCAGTCCCAACGCGGACGGTTGCACCTACACCGCATTAAAAGAGGTTGCAGGCCTGATCGAGAAAAACGGCATCGAAACCGAAATCTTTCAAATTGGAAAACAAGCGGTCCAGGGATGTATCGCATGTCACAAATGTTTCGAATTGGGGCGATGCGTCTTCAATGACAAACTCTATAGTGAACTGTTGGAGCGTATCAAGGGAGCTGACGGTATCGTCATCGGCTCACCGGTATATTATGCCGGACCCAACGGCGCTCTCTGCGCCATCCTTGATCGTCTGTTCTTTTCAGCTGGCGCTTATTTGACCAATAAACCGGCGGCCGCCGTGGTCAGTTGCAGAAGAGGCGGGGCAAGTGCCGCCTTTGACAGACTGAACAAGTATTTCACCATTAACCAGATGCCCGTGGTCACGTCACAGTATTGGAATTCAGTCCACGGAATGACGTCGGAGGAAGTCAAGAAAGATTTAGAGGGGCTTCAAACGATGCGGACATTAGGGAATAATATGGCCTGGATGCTGAAGACGATTTCCGAATCAAAACAACCGCGTCCCGAAAGGGAAGAAAGGATCGCCACCAATTTTATCCGGTGAAACGCCTCCTGCTTTTCAAAATAAAAAGAGAGGTTTCTCCTCTCTTTCTTTTTCTCCGGATATTAACTCTGGTCTTAATGAGGTGCATGAATGTCCGTCAGATCAAAAGGTTGCCCGCCCGGCGTCGATAAATTAAAGTATAATTTGGAATCTTCAGTGACTCCAAAATCCCGGTTTGATCCGGTCTGGGCGACTTTCCCCAAAGCTTTCCGGAAAAGTTGATTATGGGCTTCCTCCCGGTTGAGTAAGAAGTCAATGGTGTCCCGGACGCCTTTGTCATCGATTTGCCTGTAAAGATACTCGTAAACGACTTTGGCCCGCATTTCTGCAGCAATATCTGACAACAGATCCGCCACCAGGTCGCCGGTGACATTGACATAGTCGGCAGTCCACGGATGCCCGGAGGCATTGATTAAACCTGGTGCCAAACCCGTCAGTAAATGGGTTTGAACTTCTCCGACGGTTGCTTGATTCCCCTGTAATTCGCTGCCGTTTAACTGTGTGATCAGCATAGAAACCATTTCCATATGGGATAACTCTTCAGCGGCAATATCCAACATCATGTCTTTGATCTCCGGATCCTGCACCCGAAAACTTTGGGAAATATATTGCATGGTCGCTTTAAGTTCTCCGTTGGCTCCTCCCAATTGTTCCTGAAACATTGCCGCAAACTTAGGATTAGGCCGATCAACCTTCACTGTATGCAATGGTTTTTTATCATGTAAAAACATAAGCCTTCCCTCATTTTATTAAGAATTTTTGGTAACGCCGTCGACCCCGATTTGATCCGAATAAGCCGGCACAAAGGTCTTGCAGCAGGTTTCCATACATTGATTAGCCTCCATTTGAGGGAATTGGACATGGTCGGAAGCATCCAAATCATCCGGCGCTTGGCTGGCAAAGGCATCCGACGTCACCATAATCTCCGATGCCCCACATTGGTTTCCCTGGGACCAGTAATGACAATTATTAATATTGCAATAAATTTTCGGCATTTTTCTTCTCCTCTCCGTTGATTTGAATCTAGTATCCCCACGTCTGTTCAAAAAAGGGCTGGGATATCATCGCATCCCAGCCCTTCATTTCTTCATTAACTATTATTTTGAAATATCTCCGTTGCCCTTCGGCAAGATCACCTTAAAACAACTGCCCTGGTTTACCTCGCTTTGGACCTGAATCCGGCCGCCATGGGCGTCCACGATGGCTTTGATGATGGTCAGGCCGATCCCGGAGCCCCCGGTGGATCGGTTGCGGGATTTATCCCCACGGTAGAAGCGTTCAAAGATATAGGGTAAATCCTCGGGAGCGATCCCCGCCCCGTTGTCGCGGACCTGCAGCTCTACCCAGCGGTCCGACGCTTTCACGTTTACTTCCACCGAACCGCCTTTCGGCGTAAATTTCAGGCTGTTAACCAAAAGATTGATGATCACCTGACTTATTTTGTCTTCATCAGCCGTCAGCACCGCCGGTTCCCCCGAATAATCCAAAGTCACGGCTTTATTTTCAAATTCCGGCCTCAAATTGGTCACAACCTGCTCTGCCAGTTGGTTCAGGTCAAACGGCTTCTTGGATAGGATCACCCGATCGCTGTCATACTTGGACAGCCGTTCCAAGTCCTTCACCATCCGGGTTAACCGGAGAATTTCAGCATGACACCCTTTCAGTCGATTCTTGTCCACCTCCCAAATCCCGTCGATCATCGCCTCCAGATGGCTTTGGACCGTGGACAATGGGGTACGCAATTCATGGGCCACATCGGCCGTCAGCCGTTTTCTGATTTTTTCCTGGTTTTCCAAAGCTTCTGCCAATTCATTGATGGACCTGACCAACTGATTTATCTCTTTGATGTCGGTCCGTTCATGGCTGCGTGCCTTCAGATTGCCGGCAGCCATCTCCCGGGCGGTCTCGATGACTCGGGTGATGGGATTGCTGATGCGCCGGGAGATCACCGTACCGGTAACCAAGGCGAACACCAAGGCGATGAGTAAGGCCCCGACCAGAATCCGGTTGAGGGTGTTAATGAAAGCCAAATCCGTATCTCTATAATAAAACGGCCCATAATAACCGATGAGAACCTTCCCGACGACGCCGTCACCCCTGGTCACCGGGTACTCGGACTCCATATAACTTCCCCGCCAGTTCGGATAACGGCTGGCCATATTCTTGGCCATATGGGCGATCATTTCCCGGCAGAATCCGTTATTATGGGTAAATGCATCCCATACCGTCCGGCCTTCCGCATCCATCACCCGGATAAACAGCCCCTCTTCCATGCTAGTGATTCCGATATCGGCGATCTTTGCCCCACTCCACCCGTTTTGGCTGTATTGCTGGGACACCAAAGAGACCAGTTGCCGATTGCGGTTTTCAATATTCTTTAAAATATAGTTTCGAAATTGCCGTTCTAAAAAGAGATTGGCCAGTACTCCAACGACGATGATGCTAATCAGGATACTCCACATATAGGACGCTGACAGCCGAGCCCGTAGACTTACCATATTATTCACCGCCAAACTGATAGCCGATACCGTGGACGGTCAGGATATACTTGGGATCTTTGGTATCGGACTCAATCTTCTGCCTGAGATTTTTCACATGGGCGTCGATGGTCCGATCAAATCCTTCATAATCGGCGCCCAAAACCAACGTGACCAATTCGTCCCGGGTAAATACCTTTCGCGGATATTTGGCAAAAGTCAATAACAGTTTATATTCGATGGGCGTTAACGCCACTAATTGCCCGGTTTTACGGACCTCATGCCGGTCGCAGTCAATGACCAAATCCCCCTCATTGTACGAAAGCAGCTTACTTAAAGGAATGGCTTCTGCCGTCGTCCGCCGTAGCAACGCTTCAACCCTGGCCATCAATTGCCGGGGACTGAAAGGTTTTGTCACATAATCGTCCGCCCCCAAATCAAACCCGGCCACTACATACTCTTCTTCCGCCTTTGCCGTCAGCATGATGATGGGGACCCGGGAGGTCCTCCGCAGCCGTTGACACACTTCCTCTCCGGGAATGTCCGGCAGCATCAAATCTAATATAACCAGCGCCGGATATTCCCGTTCAAAAAGAGACAAAGCATCCCTTCCGTTAAACGCTTCAATCACCGCATAGCCTTCGGCTTCCAGATAAGAACGGACGACTTCGACGATTTTAGGTTCATCATCCACCACGAGAATTTTGGATTTCACATTGATCCCTCTGTTTTCGGCGAATGGCCTTCGCCCGAATAATATCTTACTTAAACCTTCTCAGGCTCAACGAATTGATGACAACAGACACCGAGCTTAACGCCATGGCGGCGCCGGCAATGATCGGATTCAGCCTCCCGGCGGCAGCGAACGGAATTCCGATAATATTGTAAATAAAAGCCCAGAAAAGGTTTTGCTTGATCTTGCTCATGGTTCTCCGTGATAAGCGGATCGCCGTCGGAATCGCCCGGAGGTCGCCTCGCATCAAGGTAATATCCGCCGCTTCCATCGCAATATCCGTCCCGGTACCGATGGCCATTCCCACATCCGCCATGGCGAGGGCCGGAGCATCATTGATGCCGTCACCCACCATGGCCACCACTTTGCCTTCTTTGCGCAGCTTTTCCACTTCTTCCGCCTTATGCTCAGGCAGCACCTCCGCCAGCACATGGCGGATGCCCACCTGTCTGGCAATGGCTTCAGCCGTCCGCCGGTTATCGCCGGTCATCATATAGACGTCAATCCCCATGTGCTGCAGTTCCTCAATGGCCGCTTTGGAGTTTTCTTTCACCACGTCAGCCACAGCAATCACTCCGGCCAGGCGGCCATCATACGCCAAGAACATGGCCGTCTTGCCTTGCTCTTCCATAGCCGCGGCGACGGACTCCACCCCGTCGGTGGCGATTCCTTCCTCCATCATCAGCTTCCGCGTCCCCACCAACACCTTTTTCCCGTCAATCACGACCGAGACGCCATGGCCCGGGATGGCCTGAAATTCCTCGGGATCAGGGATGACTCCCAGCTTTTCCTTGGCATATTCGTAAATGGCCATGCCCAATGGATGTTCCGACTTCTTCTCCGCCCCGGCCGCCAACTGCAGGATCTGTTCGGAAGAACAATCACCGACAGATACCACATCCGTCACCTCCGGCTGGCCCTTGGTGATGGTGCCGGTTTTATCGAGAACCACCGCATTGATCCGATAGGCTGTTTCCAAATGTTCGCCGCCTTTGATCAAAATGCCTTTTTCAGCCCCTTTGCCGGTGCCCACCATAATGGCTGTCGGCGTCGCCAGTCCCAACGAGCAAGGGCAAGCGATAACCAGGACTGCCACGGCACTGATAATTCCCTTCGACAGATCATACCCGCCAAAGGCCCAGACGATAAAGGTTAAAACCGCAATCCCCAGAACCACCGGGACAAACACGCCGGAAACCCGATCTGCGATTTTTTGAATCGGCGCCTTCGAGCCCTGGGCTTCTTCAACCATTTTGATGATCTGGGAAAGAACCGTGTCTTTGCCGACTTTGGTGGCTTGATAATTGAATGTACCGTATTTGTTGATGGTGGCTCCGATGACCGGGTCCCCCACATGCTTCTCCACCGGCAGGCTTTCCCCGGTTAACATGGATTCGTCCACCGCTGAACTGCCCTCGATCACCACCCCGTCCACCGGGATCTTTTCACCGGGCCGGACCACGATCACCTCACCCACTTCCACTTCTTCGATGGCCACGTCCGTCTCCTGCCCGTTACGGATGACCCGCGCAGTTTTTGGCTGCAATCCCATTAATTTTTTGATGGCCTCCGAGGTTTTTCCTTTGGCCACCGCTTCCAGATATTTACCCAACAGGATTAAGGTGATAATCACCGCCGAAGCCTCAAAGTATAAATCCTTCATCTTCATTCCCGGCATCATTTCCTGGAAGAAGGAATTATAGACGCTGTAAAAGTAAGCTGCCGAAGTCCCCATGGCGATCAACACATCCATATTGGGGCTCATGGCCCGCAAAGCGAAGAAAGCGTTGCGGTAAAACCGAAATCCGATAATAAACTGAACCGGTGTCGCCAGGATCAGCTGAAACAGCCAATGATGCAAAAAGGGAACATCGATTCCTATCAAAGCCAATACCATCGCGAGAATCAGCGGCGAACTGAGAACGGCCCCGATGATCAATTCCCGGCGAAGCTGTTGAATCTCTTTCTCTCGTAGCTCCTTCTCCCGGTCCACAGGCATTTCGTCTACCCGGACCGCTTGATAACCCAACTTTTCGATGGACCGAATGATTTCAGACACCTTAATGACAGCCGGATCATAGGTCACCGTCGCCCTTTCGGTGCTCAGATTCACCGCGGCCTGGGCCACGCCTTCCAGCTTGTTCAATTTCCTTTCGATCTTCGCCGAACAGGCAGCGCAGCTCATTCCGGTGATTTTCAATTGGACATGGCCCGTCGCAGGCGTCTCCTGGACGACGCCATATCCCAAATCCCGGATAACCTTCTCTATATCAGCCCGCCCCAGTTGGCTGTCGTCAAACTCCACCGTGGCTTTTTCCGTAGCCAGATTCACCGCAGCCAGCCGGATACCGGGCAATTTACCCAGTTTCTTCTCTATCTTTGACGCGCATGCGGCGCAGGACATTCCTTCAATGCGTATCACTTCTTTGCGATTCATAACCGACACTCCTTTCACGATACCGCCAACCATCTGTAAAAAACTCAGTATCCTACCGAACAACAGCCTCCACCGCCTCCGGTGCCAATTCCCGGATCAACGGATGCGGCATCCCGTTCCGAAACAGCGGTTATGTCCGGTACCACTTTGATTGTACTCCGAATCATTCCCATCCAACAAGTATAGGTTAGACTGCCTTCTTCCTCCGGAATAAACTCGATGATATTGTTTCCGGGGATCAGCCTCTTCTCCAGCCCATACTTAGGGATGGTTATGGGATTGTTGCAACCGTTGATGTCATCCGCTGCGGCTTTAATGATCCACCGTACCGGAATCCCTTTTTGGACAATGATGGGCGTATACCGGCCGGGCATGAGCGTGGTGGTTACCTCCTGGACTCCGTCCCGTAGTACCGCCACCGCTGCTCTGGAACCGTCCGAAACCGGTGGGATCACCGATATACCTGAAAGAGATAAACCGCGGGAGACCATGACCATACCAAGAACGATCACCAATACGGCACCGGCTTTCAGCATCGGCCGCGTCAATTTCCGGCTCAACAACGAACTGAGAGCGCCAAAACCGAACATCAGCGGGACCGTTCCCAGACTGAACAGGAACATGGACAACGCCCCGGCCTCGAAACTGCCGGTTCCCAAAGCATACAATTGCATGGTCTGCAAAGGCCCGCAGGGCATAAAACCGTTCATCAAACCCACAACAAACGGCCCATATCGGCCTCCGCCGCTAAATCGTTTGTTCCCGAAAAATTTCGGCATTGGAAGATTAAAACGCTTCAACCACGGGAAAACCTCCAGCATCTTCAGGCCAATGATCACCATCAGAAAACCGGCCACCACCGCTACGATGCCTTTAGCCGGGCCGGAAAAACTCACCACCGCTCCTAAGGCACCGACGATTCCTCCGATGAGCGTATACGAAATGACCCGTCCGCCATTATAAAGCAGGCTGGGACGAATTTTGGAAAAAACCGACGGCGGTTGGGAATCCGATTCACCCGCCTGCATGCACTGGGAAATATTAATGCCGCCGCACATGGCGATACAATGGAACGAAGTGAGAAGCCCGATCAAAAATAACATACCGTAACCGGCTTTCTCATCCACTTCCGGAATGAAATTAAATCCGACCGTGGAATTGATCAGACGATAAAGCACATAAAAGATAATTCCCCATCTCAACAGCTGTTCTAAAGAAAATTTTTGAAATTCCGTTTCGTTTCCCCCGTCTTTCGGGACAAGGGCGGCTTCATAGCCCAGATCTTCGATGACCTTGAGGATGTCTTCTTCGGAAATCATCTCCGGATCATATTCAACCACTGCCTGCATTTTGGCCAAGGAAACCCGGGCCGACCGAATTCCGTCCCGCTTTTTCAGCCCGTTTTCAAGTTTTACAACGCAACTTGAACATGACATGCCCCGGACCGTAAACACTTTTCTGACAAATTCCCCGCTCATTGGCTTACCTCCATGGGATCCGAATTTTATTCGGTAAGGTCATTATAATACTTTTTGATGAAGATTTTATGAAGATAAAAATAAACCCCCAAAAGGGGGCTGCAACGAATTATTTCGCTTCGGTGAAGGTCAGTTTAATTTGATACTTTTTCCCGTTCCGCACGATGACGGCTTTGACCGTGTCGCCGGGTTTATACTTTTGCTTGACGGCATTCAGTTCCTTCATGGTGGACGTCGACTTCCTGCCTAGGCTGATCAGGATATCTTTGGGCTTAATCCCGGCTTTCGCCGCGCCACTCTGATCCACCACCTCGGTGACGAAGATTCCCCGGGGCAAATTGTATGCCTTGGCCAGATTTTCCGGAATCTCCTGCCCGATGATGCCGATGAGCGGCCGCCCCTTCACATATCCGTATTTGATCAGTTGGTCGACAATGGGCTTTGCATCATTAATCGGAATGGCAAATCCCAATCCTTCCACGCCGGAGATGGAGACTTTCACCGTATTGATCCCCACCACTTTTCCATTGCCGTCCACCAGCGCACCGCCGCTGTTTCCGGGATTAATGGCCGCATCCGTCTGAATCAGGTTTAATGTGCGATCCTCCACTTCGATCTTTCGGTTGAGGGCACTGATGACGCCGGTAGTCACCGACCCGGCAAATTCCAGCCCGAGCGGATTGCCAATCGCTACTGCCAACGCTCCCACTTTCAACTTGGATGAATCGCCTAAAGGGGCAACCGGCAAGTTTTTCAGGTCAATCTTGATCACGGCCAGATCATTGACCAAATCCCCACCGATGAATTTGGCCTTGGCTTTCCGGTCGTCCGGCAAAAATACCTCCAAAGTCACCTTCTGACCTTGATTGTTGCGGGGGTCGGCATCCTGAACTACATGATAATTGGTTAAAATATAGCCGTTTTTTCTGATGATAATTCCGGAACCCTCCGAAGTGGCACTCTGTTCCCCGGTATCGAAAAACCGGTCCAATGAGGCCTGCGACTGGACAGTCGTCCGAATCCCAACGATGGAAGGTCCCACTTTCTCGGCTATTTGGACCACCGTCTCCGTTTCATTTGGTACCCCGGCTTTGAGAAGACTGTTCTTGGACATGTTGCCAAAAAACCGTTCGATGGCCCGGCCGAACAACACAGTCGCCACAATCAGCACCATGACGGCGATCAATCCCAATTTCCGCCCGATGATATCACGGAACCAATTTTTATCCCGGCCTTCCTTGTTCATCGCTCTTATCTCCCTTGTTTTTACCCATAGATTATCCCATCGGGAAAAATTTCATAACTTGAGGGAGAAAGAAGGCCGGACAATGACATTCCTTACAACGGACGCATCCTTTGATACCACAGGCACTTGTCCTCCCATTGGCAATTTCCGCAAATGTCTTGGATATCCCAATACGTCCTAAACCGGGCAGCGATGCGTTCCAGAAAATTGCAAGCCAAATCTTGAGTGCCCGGTACCACATCCAGTTTTTCAAGGATTTTCAGATCCTTCGCCCGGATCCTGAGTTCGGAGTCTTTATTCTTTCCGCATCCGGTTTCGCTTCGGTGAGGGCAACAGCTGCAGATAATGTCTTCTTCGGCAACAACCTGAATTTCCAGGTGGGGAGAAGTCAGCAAATGATCCCGTATCCCCCGGAGATTGGCGACAAAGTCCTTACTGTACCCATACCCTTGAAATCCTTGAAGGCATAAAAGATGATGAGCCCGAATTTTAAGCGGTTGTTCCATATTCTTCTTTCGCCCTTTCCAAAAATCATATCAACAAAACCATCAGGCATGCGGCAACGGTAAAACCCAGCAACAACCAGTCCGTTGGCGTGGTTTGAAACGCCGTCGGAGTCCGCACCTCCGAATAACAGCGGGATTCCATCGCCTGGACGATTTCATCCGCCCGCATAAACGTATGGAATAAAAGGGGCCCTGCCAAAAACGAAATCCGGGCAATGGGGTTTTTTCGGCCGTCAATGCATCGGGCTTTTTGAGCATCCAGCATTTCGGAAGCCTGGTCAAAAATGGCCGGAATCAAAACCAACGTCAAACTGAACATCATGGCAACTCTGGCCGCCGGGATAAACGGCACCGGCCGGAGAAACCACTCCACCACGTTTTTAAAGAGGGAAAAAGAGGTGGTTCCCGTCATGATGTTTCCGATGATAAGCATTAACATCAGCCGCCAACCGAATAACAGACCGGAGCGCAGCCCTTCCCATGTCATTCCCTGAACCGGAAGGCCCGGGATAGCCGTCCCCGGAATGGTAAATGAATGGGCAACGACAATGATCCCTATTAAGACGAGAAAATACCTTATCTCTGTCATCAATCGTTTGATGGATAATCCGGCGGCCATATAAACCATAAGCAATACGGCGGTTAAAACGGCCAGGTCAAGCCCTTTCTGCGAAAAACCGACTGCCATGGTGAACAAAATCATGCATATCAGCTTAATCCTCCCGTCCATCCCATGGATTAACGTTTTTTTCGCAATATAATGAAATAGAGTCAACTCAGCCATGTCATAGTTTCCACGCTTTCACCGGATGGTTTTTTGATACCATACGTTTCAACGTCTCCGATTAACCGGGCGGGGTCCCCGTCCCTGACAATCCGGCCTTTTTCCATGATAATCAACCGGGTGGCATGGGCCAAAACCTTCTCTAAATCGTGAGTCACCACGAGGATGGTATGGCCTTTGCGGTGCAAATCGACAATCTGGCTTAATACCTGAAGAACTCCCTGATAGTCCAGGGCTACAAAAGGCTCGTCAAAGGCGATAATTTGAGGCCTCATAGCAAGCACGCCCGCCACAGCCAGCCTCTTCTTCTGGCCTCCGGAGAGAGTGTGGGGTTGTCGGCAGGCAAGGTCGCTCAAACCGACCGCTTCAAGAATCTCCTTGACCAGCCTGTCCACTTCCTCCCGGGATAAGTTGAGGTTTTCCGGCCCGAAAGCCACATCCTCAGATACGGTTTGCCCCACAATTTGATTGTCCGAATTTTGAAAGATTAAACCGATTTTTCTCCGGGCACGGGTAAGGTCTTTGGCGATAGGCACCCCTTCCAGAAGAACCTCCCCCGACGTCGGGCGGAGAAGGCCGTTCAAATGCCTGAGCAAAGCCGTTTTCCCCGAACCGTTGGCACCGGCGATGACAACAAACTCCCCGGCTTCAACAGATAGATTAATATCATTAAGAGCGATGGTTCCGTTTGGAAAAATATGCGTTAAATGCCGAATCTCCAAAATGGCCATGATTATCTCCGTTTCTCAGAATTATCCATACATCTATGCACGGTATTCATCTTCCCGCGGCAACAGCGACTTTAAATAGGGCCGTAACGTCCTGACCAAGATTATGGCTGTCGCCATTTTAATCACCGTGCCGGGTATAAAAGGCAACAGCCCGAACCCTAACGCTTTTGCCCACGTCACTTTCAATACGGTTTTTAACCAAACGATTCCCAATCCGAACAAAACAAAGTCTCCCAACAGCAAAGCGATGAAATCCTTAACCGATGAGGGTTTCCCTTTCCCCGACACCCAGCCGATAACCAGAGCACCCAGCAAATATCCCACTAAAAAACCGCCGGTCGGGCCGAGAAAGACCGCCACTCCTGACGCTCCGCCCGCAAAGACCGGTATCCCCATGGCACCCAAGAACAAAAACAGCCCCACGCTGGCGCTTCCCCAGGCAGCACCCAATAACAACCCGGCCAACATCACGAAAAAGTCAGCCAAGACGATGGGCACCGGAATCAACGGAATGGGAAAACTCAGATAGCCCCCAATGGCGATCAAAGCCGTCATCAACGAGGCAAAAACCATCATCCGAAGTTGAGCGCTGGTATTCATCGAATATCTTTCCTTTCGTCACGTTTTTGACATACCCGTTCTTAAGTACTCTTTCATTGGCACCTGTAGGTAATTATAAAAGCCCGTCATATCGTTTGTCAACCATAATTTATTTTATGGTTTACAATAACACTCGGCACAGAATAAAAAACTCCGGATGAACTCCGGAGTCTTTGTTGACATCGATATTTGATCAAACCTTTCCCTATGTCTTTATCCTTCAACCGCTTTATGCAACGCCTGATCCAGGTCAGCGATGAGATCCTCCACATCCTCAATGCCAATGGAGAGCCGGACCATATCCGGGCTGACCCCGGCTGCGATTTGATCCTCCTCCGACAACTGGGCATGGGTAGTGCTGGCCGGATGGATGACCAACGATTTGGCGTCAGCCACATTGGCCAATAGCGAGAAGATTTTCAGGCTGTCTATGAATTTCCTTCCGGCTTCCACGCCACCCTTGATACCAAAGGTAAAGATGGAACCGGCCCCTTTGGGCAAATACTTTTGGGCTAAGGCGTAGTATTTATTCCCGGGCAAACTGGGATAATTGACCCATGAGACCAAAGGATGGGAATTCAAAAATTCCGCAATGCGTTTGGCATTGGACACATGCCGTTCCACCCGGAGGGATAAGGTTTCCAACCCTTGCAGGAACAGAAAGGCGTTAAACGGACTGAGGGCCGCCCCGGTATCCCGCAGGAGCTGGACCCGGGCCTTCGTTATATACGCTGCCGGCCCGATATCCGCCACATACCGAATCCCATGATAACTGGGATCTGGTTCGGTCAATCCCGGGAACCGGCCGCTGCCGGCCCAGTCAAATTTGCCGGAGTCCACGATCACGCCGCCGATGGAAGTCCCATGCCCCCCGATGAATTTGGTGGCGGAATGCACGATAATATCGGCGCCGAACTCGATAGGACGAATCAAATACGGCGTCCCAAACGTATTGTCCACGATGAGCGGCAGTCCGTTTTCATGGGCAATGGCCGCAACCGCTTCAATGTCCACGATATTGGCCCCGGGGTTGCCGATAGTCTCGATAAAAAGGGCTTTGGTCTTCTCATTGATGGCTTTCCGGAAGTTTTCAGGATCATCGGGATTAACGAAAACAGTCTTAATCCCGAACCTCGGCAAGGTCACCGCAAACAGATTATAGGTACCGCCGTAAAGGGTGCTGGCTGACACAATTTCATCACCGGCGCCGGCAATATTCATAATCGCATAGGTAATGGCTGCCGATCCCGAAGCCACCGCCAACGCGCCGACTCCGCCCTCCAAGGCGGCCATCCGTTTTTCAAACACATCGGTGGTAGGGTTCATGAACCGGGTATAAATATTCCCCGCTTCTTTCAATGCAAAAAGATTGGCTGCATGTTCCGCGTTGTTAAATACATACGACGTGGTCTGGTAGATAGGCACTGCTCTGGAACCGGTGGTCGGATCCGGTTCTTGCCCTGCATGGACTTGCAATGTATCAAACTTCCATTGGCGTTCGCTCATCTCTCCGTTCCCCTTTCATATATAATACATGGGCGCAGCGTTGATTTTGTTGAATGCATCCGCCAAATCCTGAAGACTGATGGAATCTGCGACTTTATTCAGGCTGGCATTTATGGGGTTCCAGACATTCGTCTGTAAACATGAAAGCATCGCATTTTCCACGCCTTCTCCGGCATTCTCTTCGTCAACAACGGCCAATTCGCCTTCCAACGCCCTTAAAATCATCCCCACAGTCACCTGGGCAGGATCAA
>JAKOSX010000120.1 GCA_029776595.1 Bacillota bacterium
ACGCGGGGTGAGGAACCGTCCCTCAGTCAGTACTGTAAAAAGCAGCCAGATACCGACTAAAGCAATAATCATCGTGTAGGCACGCAGATCGAATCTGGCGTTCAGGCGCGCGAACAAACTCTTTCTGGTCACACTGGTGGTTGGTGTCGATTCCCGAACAACGCTCATTTTAGTTCCCTCCTGTTGCTGCCAACATGATCTTTTCTTGGCTGGCTTCGTCATGTCTAAATTCGCCGTTGATTTTCCCTTCATAGAGGACAAGTATTCTGTCACTCATCCCGAGAATCTCCGGTAGTTCAGAGGAGATCATAATGATCGCAACCCCTTGTTTTTTCAGCTCATTCATGATATTGTAAATCTCATATTTTGCCCCGACATCAATGCCTCTGGTGGGCTCATCCATGATTAGAATCAAGGGCTTGGTTAAAAGCCATTTGCCCACCACCACTTTTTGTTGGTTGCCACCGCTCAGATTATTCACTTTTGTTTCCAGCGAGGGGGTTTTGATACTTAAAGTTTTCACCATCGTTTGCGAATCGTAAACTTCGGCGTTCGAGTTAATAACCCCGGATTTACAGTATTTCCTTAAATTGGCGAGGGTCAGATTCTTTTTAACGTCATGGATTAGGACCAAGCCATAACGTTTACGGTCTTCGGTAACCATCGCCAAACCGTTATTGATCGCATCCTGGGGGCTTTTAATCTCGACCGGCCGGCCGTTGATATAAACCTCGCCATAGCTTTCGCCCGGAAAGCCACCGAAGATACTGCTCATCAGTTCGGTACGGCCGGCGCCCATCAAACCGGCAATTCCTAAAATTTCACCACGCCGGACATAAAAGCTGGCATTGTCAACGATCTTCCTCCGGGGATTATCAGGATCAAAAACATTGTAGTTCTTTACCTCGAGGATTATTTCCCCGGTCTCATGCTCAACGCGGGGGAAACGGTTTGATAGTTCCCGACCAACCATCTTTGCAATAACTTCATTTTCAGAAGATTCCGCAACAGGCTTGGTGTCAACCGTCTCTCCGTCGCGAAGAACCGTAACCGTATCAGCAATTTCGAAAATCTCATTAATTTTGTGGGAGATATAAATACAGGTCACCCCATCCTGTTTTAACTTGCGCAAAATGTCCATCAGGGTTTCCACTTCATTTTCCGTCAGCGCTGCACTAGGCTCATCCAGGATTAAGATCCGCGCTTTTTTGGAAAGCGCTTTTGCGATCTCCACCATCTGCTGATGCCCAACACCCAGGTTGACAACTTTTGTGCGCGGATTGATATCCAACTTCACCGCTGACATCCACTTTTGAGCTTCGTAAAACAACTGATCCCAATTGATGATCCCGAGTCTATTTGGTTCATTACCTAGGAAAATATTCTCGCCCACGGTCAACTGCTTTACCAGCGTTAGCTCTTGATTAATAATGGCGATACCGGCAGCTTCGGAGGATGCAATGTTATGAAATCTCTGTTCTTCCCCATCAATGATGATCTCTCCGCTATAAGTTCCATAGGGGTAAACCCCAC
>JAKOSX010000121.1 GCA_029776595.1 Bacillota bacterium
ATTGGCCAAACGGGGTTATGTGGTTCTGTCCTTCGACGCCTTGGGATGGGGCCATCGTTCGGTTCCCGGTTTCCGCACCGACTCCCAACAGGCACTGGCCGCCAATCTCTTCAATCTCGGCACGTCCTTCGCCGGCATCATTGCTCAGGAAGACGTCCGGGCTTCCGAATTCTTAGCCAGCCTGCCCGAAGTGGACAAAAAACGGGTCGCCGCCATCGGTTTCTCGATGGGCGCCTTCCGGGCCTGGCAGGTAGCAGCCCTTTCGGATGCGATTACCGCAGGAATAGCCGATTGCTGGATGGCCACCATGAGAGGGCTGATGGTGCCGGGCAACAACCAATTAAAAGGCCAGTCGGCTTTTGCCATGCTGCACCCGTTCATCGCCCGGTATCTTGACTATCCGGATGTCGCGGCTCTCGCCGCCCCGAAACCTCTCTTAGTATATGCCGGTGAGAAAGACACCTTATTCCCGGTGGAATCCGTCAACGAGGCATTTACCAAGATGAAAAAGGTTTGGGCTGCCTATAATGCCTCCGATAAACTGGAGACCAAGATTTGGCCTCAATACGGCCATTCCTTCAACGCCGAGATGCAGGATGCCGCTTTTGACTGGTTGGATAAACAATTTAAAAAATAACCGTTCATGACGTTATACATTAAGTCAATCAAAAGCCCGGTTCTTTCCATCCGCCAGGGTGGAAAACCGGGCTTTTTTCCCGTGAACCTAAAAATACATATATATGTGTTCTTTTAATGAAGGAATTTGGAATTATTTCCCGAATAAACCCCTGTATTATCATTTTATAGAGGAAATGAGGAATCCCAGTGTTTAATAATTTCGATCTTCGCGAATCATTGTTGATGCTACCCGCAATTCTCTTCGGTTTTTCCATCCACGAATTCGCCCACCCCTATACCGCCAGGCATTTCGGGGACTTCACCGCCGAACGGGACGGCCGCATTACACTGAATCCATTTGCCCACATCGATCCCCTGGGCCTTTTTCTTTTCTTTTTCGCCGGCTATGGTTGGGCCAAGCCGGTTCCCGTCAACCTATTTAACTTCCAAAACCGAAAAAAGGCCGACCTGTTGGTTTCATTGGCAGGTCCTTGCGCTAATGCCCTAACGATGATGGCTTTTGCCATATTGCTCAAATTGATATTTGTCTTTTATCCGTCCCTGTTTTACATCCCCAATTACGGGAAGATAATTTATGAAATACTGGTCTATTTCATCTGGGTCAACATTATCATGGCCATCTTCAACCTGCTTCCCGTCCCGCCGCTGGACGGTTCCAGGATTATTTTCAATCTATTGCCAAATGGGTACGACGACCATTACGAAAATTTCTCCCGATACGGGTCCGCGATTTTGGTCGCGCTGATTGTCTTCGATGTTTTGCCCATCGGAAAGACGGCGGCCTTTATTTTCAACGGTATTTTTAACTTACTCAGCATCTGAACAAGTATGAACCTTTCTCAAAGGATAGCCGATACCCTGCAGCGACTGCCGCAGGGTTTACTTTTTCCGCCGGTAACTGCTGGTTAGAGTTAATTCCCAAAGGAAATGCCGGGAGAAACATTCAAATCTTCCCGTGGACCCATTTTACTTCGGTATGCACCGGGAGGTTAACCATGCAGCGACGGATCGCCAAATTAAGCATTACCCTTTTCATGTTGGCCTTTTTCATCAGTGCCGGAATCGTCCAGGCCGCTCTCTTCCAGCCTCTTCCTTATGAAGACAGAGTAAACGGAAGAAACAGCCATGCCTACAATCCGGCCGTCGGCCATCCCACCGAAGAGGAACAGGCTGCTTTCATCGACAGTATTAAAAATGCAGCCGTCACCGTCGGCACTGCCAATGGAATTCCCGCCAGTGCCATCATCGGCATGGCCTGCGTCGAAGGAGGCTACGGCTTCACCCGTTCCGCTTGGTATGCCAATAATATTTTCGGGATCAAAATCTGGGCTCAAAACCCGGCCAGCGGCTGGCAGCTCAAAGGACAGCCCGATGAAGACAGCGGCCGAGTCCCGGTCCTCGCCGTTTTCGGAAAAGATCGCTTCATATTCGATGAGAATAGCCGTTATGACAATTGGTATCGGAAATTTGATTCCCGCACCGAAGCCATCGACTATTTGGCAAGTTTCATCAGACGGAAATATCCGTCCGCCCCGGCCAACTACAAAAAGCGAATCGCCGCAGGCTGGTCCTATGCCAAAGCTTCCAAAGCTTTCTGCAGGGAAATCGCAGATCTAGGATATAACCATTTGGGCGGCGCCTATTATGAAAAGAAAATCGGTACGGTGATGGATCGCTGGAATTTGTACCGGTATGACGAGATGGCACAAAATAAATGAACCCCTGACGCGGTTCAATCATTTTTTATCATTGACCATCATTTTCTTAAAACCGTCGGTATAACGGACCTGTCCCGTATTGGTCACCCATAAGGCTTCCACGCCGTCGATGCCTTCAATGAATGCCCGGCCCTCTTCATAGGGCATGTTAAAGACGGCCGTGGACAGCACGTCAGCCAAGCCGGAGTCTTGGCAAACGATGGTAACACTGGTAACATATGCAGCTGGCATGAGCGTCCGCGGATCGATAATATGGTGATACCTGATTCCGTCCACCGTATAATACCGCTCGTAGGAGCCACTGGACACCACGGATTGGTCCGTCACGGCAATACTGCATAACTCTGTATCCGGGCTGTCCTCATCCGGATTTTTAATGCCGATTCTCCAGGGTTCCGTCCCCCGTTTGCCCGGTTTCCCTCCGATGGTGCGGACATTTCCCCCGACACTGAGGATCAACGACGTAACCCCTTGACTTTCGAGTTCCTGGACCACGCGCTCCACTGCATAACCTTTGGCGACCGCCCCCACATCCAGACGCATTTGCGGATCTTTGAGAAAGACCGTGGAAGCTTCTTCGTTGATAATCACTCCTTCAATATCCGTATGTTGGGCAGCGTTCAATAACAATTTTCTTGGGGGCAGTTCCGCTTCTTCCGGATTCTCGATGCCTCTGGTCCGGTAATCATGCCATATGGCCAATACCGGCCCGAAGGCGATATTGATTTTACCGTTTGTCGCATAATATTGTTGTTTGGCGAATTTAATCAGGGAAAGGAGCCTTTCATCCACCTTTACCGGTGCTTTCCCCGCATTGTCGTTGATGGTTTTCAGATTATTGATGCCCTCATAATTATTGTAGATGTCGTAAAGTTGATGATATTCGGTGAGCTTCTTCTTAATTTCTTTGGCCAGTTCCGTAAACTCCTGTTCGTTTTCAGCGTAGCCCACGATCATGGTGACGGTATCGAACAAGGATAAAAACTCCGCCTGATACCGGTTTTTCCCCCGCACACATCCGGAAGCGGCAATCATTAAAACGACAAGCAATCCTACAATCCAACGTCTCATGGCTTAAGTTCCTTTTTTCTTATCTGTGGTCTCTATCTTTTATCCAACATCAGGTCAAAATGAAAATATGCCGCAATAACCCATGCTTAGCATGCTGTTCATTGCGACATATTTATTCATTTTTAATGCTTAGGCAACTATTATTTAGCCGCTGCTTTAGCGAGGGCGGCTTTCATATCCGTAATGGTGACCGTTACCGAAGCCGTCAGATCATTCTTGGCAGCTTTTCCGTCGGCCGTAACGGCGATGGTATTGACTTCGGCGGGAGTTTTACCCGTCACATATTTAGCGAATGCCGCCGCTTGTTCATTCCATTCTTTTCCGATTTTGGACGCTTTCTTCATTCCATAGGCAGTACCCAGTTCATTCTTGGTCTTCACCGTGGTCTTAAGATCAGTGGTTATTTTACCCGTCTTGTCAAAATTGACCCGGCCTTGGGAAGCGTCAATAACACAACTGGTGATTTTGCCTTTTGCATCCTGGGTAATTGCCACATAGGTCGAATAGCTTTCAGCCAGGCCCGATTTCTCACCGGCGCTGACCGATTTGGCCATGTTGGTCACAACACCGAGTTTCAATTCGTCAGAAGCTGACGCGCCAAGATTTTGAGCATATTTAACCGCTTTTTCAATCGCTGCGATATATCCGCTGATGGAAACGGTGACGGATGCCTTCAGATCGGATCCGGCAGGATGGCCGGAGGCATCCACCGCAATATTTTTGATCTGATCAACCGTTTTGCCGACGACATATTTGGCCAATGCCGCCGCTTGTTCGTCCCATTCCTTCCCGATTTTGGAGGCTTTTTTCATCCCATATTTGGTCCCAAGCTCTTTTTTCGTCGGGAACGTGGTATTCAGAGGCGTAAGGAGTTTACCGGACGCATCAAAATTGATCTTGCTTTGAACTGCGTCGATAACACATTTTACGATCCTGCCGTTATTGTCGACCGTTACTGCCACAACCGTCGAATCAATCTGCGCCAGTCCCGGCTTGTCACCGGCATTGGTGGATTTCCCCAACTCTGTAATGACAGCCAAACCGGTTTTTACCGCTTGCGAACTGTTCGCCGCATTGACAGCGATAAATGCGGAGATCAGTAAAACCACCAATACTACTGCTGCTACTAACTTTCTCATCGATTGATAACCTCCTTCGAATGAATGATTTATTCGGTTCAATCCCTCATGGAGCGGAATGCCGCACCAATGCGAGAAGACGCCCAATTTTAGTACCGTTATCCCATAACGGCTATCATTTGATGATCAGGTCCGGACCGTCATCATTCTCCGTTGTGGATACGGTCTTCAACATCATCTTATTGGGAAGGCACGCGGCAAACTGATTGGGTTTATTGAGCCTTCCCATATGAATGCAAACCTTATCCGGACAGTCGGACTGAACAAATGCAATACTTTTATCGGCAAAAATCTCAAAAACTACATTGGGTTTTCCGGGAACGGAAAATTTTTGTTCTTCGGCGGAAGAAAGTTCCGTCCTGAATACCAGTTGATTGTCATAATAGATTTCGGCATAGACCTTTTCCTGCCGTCCCGTGAGAAAAAACCCGTCCATCAGCCAAAAGATCAGGGCCAGGGCAAAGATCGCCGCGATGATAATCCCGTCTGTTTTTCCTAGAAATTTCATCGCGGTCCCCATCCCGGCAGAAAACTTCCGAGAAATATCAAGAGAATATGCAAACTGATAATCGTCAGGAAGTTTTTGATGGAGACGATGAAAGTCTCCTGCTTTATCTGCTTTTTAAAGAAAAGATTAATGTTTTTCTGTACTGGTATCAGGGAAAGCAAAAGCAACAAGCTGAGAGGCGAAATGAAACCTACAGCCACCATGGCGACGACCGACACATATGCGATATAATACAAACCGGCAAAAAGCCACAGGGATTTCTTGCCCAGATAAAACGGGAGGGTATACCGGTTTACCTTCACATCCTGTTCCAAATCGCAAATATTGTTCGCCAGCATAATGTTGGCAGTCAGGCAAAAAGGAACCACCGACAACATCAGCAGGCCCATGAGCGTCTGGATGTCCAGCACCATCGAGACTTTCCAGCCGTCCAAAGCATATGAGAAGAGCCGACTTTCCGGGACGTTGACATACATCAATATCGCCGGGATGAGCACGCCGTAAAAGAATCCCGAACATACTTCGCCATAGGGCCCGTGAGAAATGGGCACCGGGCCGTAGGAATAAATAATACCGAAGAAG
>JAKOSX010000122.1 GCA_029776595.1 Bacillota bacterium
GATTGGATTTGGTGAGAATCATTCCCCTTCAGCGCTAATTCGGCCCGGGTAATATCGGTGTTCAGGGAAACGCCGGTATAAAATTCGGTGATGCGTTCGGCTTCCAGCGTAAACGGGGTCACGATCTCGCCGTCGGTTAAAAATTCCCGGGAGAGGACGCCGTCGGCAAGACGGACCGCTTCACTGAGCAACATGGTCAATTGGTTTTTCAACATCTCCGCCTGCTGAATCATGGACGATTCTTTACATGGAAAAGCTGCTGCAATAAAAAAGGCATGTTCCTTCATAATGCGGAGGAAAAACAGGTTCAGCTCCAATGATTGTCTGACAAAGTCCTGGTCGGACAACACGGTTAATCACCCCGTTTCAAATGGTTGTGGCTGATTTTCCGCCATTTCCGTACATTGTATGAATTTGGGCTAAAATCCGTGTGACAATTGGAGAAAAAACAGGGTAAATCTCATACAATAGTTGTATAATACAACTATTTCGTGCTACAATTATATACGGGTGATACAATGAACCGAGATGAAAATATCAGCGTTTTGCGGGAGACTGTCCGTTTGTTGGAGCGAAAACTGGGCTTGTTGAATGAAATTCAAGCATCCTGCTGCGGTGTGACTTTTGCCCAATGTCATGCCATTGTGGAAATCGGCCGGGCAAAAAGCATTTCTTTAAACGATTTGGCCAATATTTTGGGCTTGGACAAAAGCACCATGAGCCGGACCGTCAATCATTTGGTCAATAGTCATCTGGCAGTGCGGGAGATTGAGCCCAAAGACAGACGCTATATTTTAATTTCTCTTACGGAGGAAGGTTGGAATACTTATAAAACGATTGAGGCTGAGATGAATGCTTATTTCGCTCAGGTGTATCATCGTCTCCCTGAAGATAAAAGGGCGCAGGTTGTCGAAAGCCTTCAATTGTTACTTCAGGCACTCGCAGCCAATGAATGCTGTCAGAAATGTATGTAAGCTTTTGAAATGGGGGTTGCGGTATGGGGAAGATTGGCAAAGTCAAAGGCCGGTATCCTTGGATAACCGGGGAAATCCATACACCTGCCGGTATCATCCCTCAAGTTATGACACAACTAACCTTCCGGGATGTACTGGGTACATGGAAAGTCCGATGGAATATTCATCGAATGAACTATAAAGTTCCTCCGGGTTTATATGCAGTAGGCCATCCGGATACGGAGTCGCCGGTATTGGTTACGGCTAACTATAAAATGAGTTTTGATCGTCTTCGTCAGGCATTGGACGGTATGGATCTTTGGATCCTGGTTCTTGATACCGAAGGGGTTAATGTTTGGTGTGCAGCGGGGAAAGGGACTTTCAGTACAGCCGAACTGGTGGAGAAGATCGTTCGGACGAAACTGGCAGAGATTGTGAATCATCGGACAGTGATTCTGCCGCAATTAGGAGCTCCTGGAGTATCGGCCCATGAAGTATATAAAGCATCCGGTTTTCAGGTGGTATATGGGCCGGTTAGAGCCAGCGATATTAAGGAATTTTTGAGGAATGGGCTGAAGGCGACACCAGAGATGCGGGAGGTTCGGTTTGGAATTATTGACCGTCTGGTAGTGACGCCAGTGGAACTGGTCGGGACGATTAAACCTTTGGCCGTGGTGTGGGGATTGCTTTTCCTGATGAATCTTATTCGCAATGATTTCACATCATGGAATGGGCTGTTAGCTATGACGATGAGCGATTTTGTTCCTTATCTTGGCGCCGCTTTGTTTGGAGCTTTTCTGGTCCCGGTATTATTGCCCTGGCTTCCTGGTCGGGCTTTATCTCTAAAAGGATTTTGGTTAGGATTGGTATGGGTTTGGATTTATTTGGGTTGGATAGCTCCCCCGTCCGGTTGGATGCGTATGGTCGCTTATCTGCTGCTTTTGCCCTCCATTGTTTCGCATTTGGCGATGAATTTTACCGGTTCAACAACATATACATCTCTTTCCGGTGTAGTTAAAGAGATAAAGATTGCAGTTCCGGCCCAGCAAATTTCGGTTTGTTTAGGAATTTCAATGATGATGGCTGCCATATTTGTTTGATGGGCAATCAGGAAAATAGCCCGGAGGGTAAGGCCGGTCACATAGATTGGAGTGAGATGCGTGCAACAACTATATTTAAAAAATGTGGTCACTTTACACTTAGATCGACAAAAATGCATTGGGTGCAATATGTGTTTGCAGGTATGTCCCCATCATGTGTTTCGAACGGAAGGACGAAAGGTCCAAATCCAAAACAGGGATGGGTGTATGGAATGCGGGGCATGTGCCCGTAATTGTCCGACGGGAGCAATCAGTGTCAGATCTGGTGTGGGATGTGCTGCCGCTGTCATCAATGGGATGCGCCGTGGTACCGCACCGACATGTGGCTGTTCTGAGAATGAAAAGAATACGAC
>JAKOSX010000123.1 GCA_029776595.1 Bacillota bacterium
GGCCACGAGCAGATTCTTGGTAATATCAAACCGCATTTCTTCAGCCTGAATCCTTCTTTTTTCAGAGGCATTTTCCTCGATGACCACATGCCCCCGGGCAATGATCAAGCGTTCTGTATGATAGTATTCCACATAATCGGCTGATAACCGATAATTATCCCAGCGCGCCTCCACCGGTTCGGAACGGGTTCCGTAGTATTTCGCCACATTTTGAACCAGATCAAATTCACCGCCACCCGGTGCAGTCAGTTGAGGGTCTCCCGCCGCCCAGGCGATACCCGCGCATAACACCAGACCAATAAACCAAAGAAATGTTTTTTTAGCCATCGGCAGGTCCCCTTTTCGTTATCACTTTCGTCATCCCTGAAAAAACAACTTTCTTAAAATCAGTAGATGTGGTCAATCCTTCGGTTTTAACCGTCGTATTCTCCGCTTCCAAAATCACGTTGCCCCAGGCTTCAATGGTTTTCCGGCGCGAATCCCACGTCAGAACATCCGCTGCGATCCGTTTACCGTCTTCGCTTTTCAATTCCACCGTATCCTTAAATGCCAACCGCCGGCTTTTCCAATGAATCTCTCCTTGACCTGCCGAAATGACATATACCGGCTTTTGATCGACAAAGTACCTTCCGGATATATCGGTCATCCGGCCGACATCATCCAGACTGGTCATTTTAGCCAATTTCAGCTCCCAATAGCTGTTGGTTTCCGAACCCGGAACTTTAACGGTCAAACCTTCAAACTCCGTTGCCCTTTCTTTCAGATTCGCCTGCTTTTCGGGTTGGACAGACTGTTGTTGACGGAACACCAGGAAAGACAGAACCGCTGCAACCAATGCTATTCCAATGAAAAAAAAATTTCGTTTATTGATAAAGTTCATCTTTCCTACCATCTCATTTTCTTTAACAATTCGCCGATTTCACCATAAATCCTGCCGAATTCCATTGTCAGAGTTTATAAACGACGGTATTTTTTTCCTTGATTTTATGTTAACAGTCCGACGTCCAACGCGTCGTTCCTTTCCGCTTCTTAGTTTGCAAGAATGTCGGAAGTGACAGCCACAATTTTGATGCCGTTTCTTTCCGCCAATTCCAATACAAATTCTTCCTCCGTCAACAAGGTCTTTTCGGCCTCGACCGCTAAAACCGTGGCTTTAACTTGAATCATCGACTCCAACGTACCCTTCCCGACGGTGGGGACATCAAAGCGTTCGTCCTGCTTCGGTTTGCTGACTTTCACCACCACCGAACCGGGGCCGCCCAATTCTCCGCCCCGGATGATGGCCCGATCCGTCCCTTCAATGGCTTCCACAGCGAGGACAACACCGTTTTTAACGACGACCGTCTGCCCGATATCCAATTCTCCGCTGGCCTTCGCCATTCGAAATCCCAATTTCACATCCTGATATTCAGCAGCCGTCAGTTCACCGATGAGATTGCCCGGTTTGACCAGCGATTTGCGGAGATAGTCCGTTTGCTTCATAATTCGGATACCGTTGGCTTCAAAGACATCCACCACCGCTCCCAAGATGGCGTCATCATTCTTCTGCGGAAGTGCATTAAGCAGTTCCAAAAGGAGCGCATCGAATCCTCCGGTAAAAATGGCCTCTTTGCCGACCTTTCCGGCAAATACCGCCTTATCCACCTGCTCTTTTCGGAAATAGGCGATCATCTCTCCCAAGTTGCCCGGAGCTATCTCGGTATAACGCGAAACAAGGCTTGACAGTTCCGGCTTGACTTCGCCTTTTAACCCAATCACAACCGCTTCATCCTGGCGTCGGGCAATCTCCCGAACCACTTCGAACGGAAGATTTCCCCGCCCGGCAATTAAACCGCACTTTTGATTCATCCTTCACACCTCTTGACTGATTGATAACCCATAATATTATACACTATATGCCACATAGACCACAGCCCAACGTCGACTGTCCGCATCACTACACCATATGCAAAAAAGACTAGACCGTCGTCTAGTCTTTCCAATGCTATCAAACCTGTTTATCGTAGGATTCCGCGTTCGGCATTGCGCAAAAACCGGATAAAATGATCGATTTCCGGACTGCTCTGAAGTTCCTGCTCCATCTGCTCGACAGCGCGGGAAACGATGAGATTGGACCGGTACAAAATCCGGTAAGCTTTCTTGATTTCGTCCCGAATTTCCGGCGGAATATTGTTCCGGCGCAATCCTACCACGTTAATGCCGGAAACTTTAGCCGGATTGCCGTCAACCAGGACAAAGGGAGGAATGTCTTTCACAATTTTCGAGCAAGCCCCGATCATGGCCATTTTCCCGATTTTCGAGAATTGATGGACGCCGGTTAATCCGCTGATAATGGCCCGATCCTCAACCACAACATGCCCCGCCAAAGCCGAGCAGTTGCCGAGAATAATATGGTTGCCGATTTGGCAGTCATGCGCCACATGAGAATAAGCCATAAACAAGTTGTTGCTCCCAATCCGGGTTTCTCCGCCGCCCCCTTCGGTGCCACGGCTAATCGTCACATTTTCGCGGAAAATATTATTGTCGCCGATGAGCAGATAACTCTTCTCGCCCTTGAACTTTAAGTCTTGGGGTTCACAGCCGATGGATCCGGAGTGGTAAAACTTATTCCCCCGTCCAATGGTCGTCCAACCTTCAATCGTTACATGAGGACCCACTATACAATCATCGCCCAACTCGACGTTTTCACCAATAATCGCATAGGGGCCAATCACCACATTCTTCCCAAGTTTCGCATTGGGGTGAACGATTGCAGTTTCATGGATTTCCCGAAGAGTAACTACCTTAGATTCAACCAGTTTCATTAAATTAGGCCCCCTATTCTATCCTCAGTCAAAGAAATATAATAATGGTATGTAAATCAATCTCAATCATAGTTTATTATCGGGCCTATGTTTCGTGCAGCGGACAAGCATATAACCCCATTATAACCAAAATACTTTCTTTTTCTTAAATTTTCTTTCTTTTTCTTATTAATTTGCCTTCTTTAATCTTTTTTTATTCTCCCAGAATAAACATCATTTCAGCCTCAGCCACCACTTGATTATCGACTTTGGCCCAACCCTTAACGCGCCCTACGTTTCCCTTGAGACGAAGTACTTCAATCTCCACGATGAGTTGGTCTCCGGGCACCACCGTCCGGCGGAAACGGGCATTGTCAATACCGGTAAAATACGGTACTTTCCCTTTATGTTCTTCCATGGACAACATGACCAACCCGGCAGCCTGAGCCATGCTTTCAATGATCAAGACCCCGGGCATCACCGGCTTTGCCGGAAAATGCCCGTTAAAATAACTTTCATTGGCCGTAACATTTTTCAGTGCCACAATCCGCTGTTTCGGCACAATCTCCAATACCCGGTCGATGAGCAAAAACGGATATCTGTGAGGGAGCATGGATTTAATATCATTGATATCATACATGGGAACATAGCCTCCTCATTTGAAAATCATCGTCATCTTTAAAAACGACTGATGTCCTTCGGAGCTTGTTGCATGGCAATTTTCTTCGCCAATTCCCAATCCAACTTATGGCCGGAACGAATCGCAATTACATGTCCGCGGAGAGGCCCCACCAAGTAAAGGTCACCCATAATATCCAGGATCTTGTGGCGGACAATTTCTTCCGGAAAACGCAGCTCATTTTGGTATCCGTCATCCCCGACCACCACAACACAGTCCAGATCGCCCCCCAAAGCCAGTCCTTGGCTTCGAAGGTATTCAATTTCCTGCAGAAATCCAACGGTTCGGGCCGGTGCAATTTCCTTCATAAAATTGTCCGGACTGGCCTCAAAATGGTAATACTGCGTTCCGGTTACTTTATGGTCCGAAGTAAAGGTAAAACTCACTTCAAAACGGTCCGAAGGCAAAATAAGCAACGTGGCCTTGGCCGGAATATCCTGTTTATAAACGACCCCTTCGACCCAAAGCGGCTCTTTGACCACGGTATACTGACGGGGCGCATTTTGAGTTATCAGGCCGGTTTTCAAGATCTCTTCGGCAAAGAAACGGGCGCTGCCGTCTCCCACCGGAAGCTCTTCGCCGTCGATGCCCACCAGGACGTTATCAATGCCCAACCCATGAAAAGTCGCCATCAAGTGCTCAATGGTGGATATTTTCCATCCATCCTTGCCAATGGTAGTGTTTCGTTCTGTATTTACCACAGCACGGACATCCGCTTTGATCGAGGGCCGCCCCGGCAAGTCCAGTCTTTGAAAGACCACACCGGTATTTTCCGGCTGAGGTGATATTTGCATGGTAACCATTTTGCCGCTGTGGAGCGCCTGACCTGAAATGATGGTTGTTGCAGCCACAGTCTGTTGATACTCCATTGTTACCCCCAACTCCATCCGATTTGCCGAACCCGGCGCATCAGAAAATACTTCGTGATACCGACAGCTATTCCATAGTATAACTTACACCAAAAACAATACTCCCAAAATTATAAGTCAACTCACTTTGACTGTCAATATAAATGCCATTAATGCCGCAACAGGCTGTGATACTTTCGCCCGATCTCCGAAACCGGTTCTTCAAATACTATTTCCGGCGGTCCGGACTCCACAATTTGCCCTTTGTCCATAAAGACGATGCGATCCGCCGCCCGTCGGGCAAAAGACAATTCATGGGTGACAATGACCATGGTGGTCCGCCCTTCGCTGACCAATTCTTCCATCACCTCGATGACCTCCCCGACCAGAATCGGATCAAGGGAAGCCGTGGGCTCGTCCCAAAGCATGATCTCGGGCTCCAAGGCAAGGGCCCGGGCAATACCGACCCGCTGTTGTTCCCCGCCGCTGAGCTCATCCGGTTTTTCCCGGAGTTTATGGCCGAGCCCCACTTTTCCCAAGGCAATTTCCGCACGGCTGTTGGCTTCCTCCACATCCATGCCGTGAAGTCGAAGGGCCATGGCCACATTGTCCAAAGCGCTTAATCGCCGGATTAAGTTGAAATGTTGAAAAACAAAACCGATTTTTTGACGGGCCTGCAACAGACGGGGCAAGTCCAATCCGGTAATCAACTGCCCGCCGACGATCACCTCCCCGGCATCGGGTTCGGTTAGCCGGTTGATACACCGAATCATGGTGGACTTGCCGCAACCGCTGGGTCCCATCACGACCACGGTCTCCCCCCGGGCAACCTCCAGGTCTATCCCGTTCAAAGCCCGTTTTTGACCGTAACTTTTATATAATCCGCGAATTTGCAACATCCGTCTTCACCTGCTACTTTCTATTATCCATACCCAATTGTCACCGTTTTATTTACTTCATCTGCATCTTCCACCGGTTCAGGATTTGCAGCATCCCCGGACGGCCCGCCGGAATCACGATCTCCCGCATAATGGTTTTAAAGGGCAGACCCAAAGACAATCCGGCCATAATCTCATCCCGGTTAATCGGGTTAATCTTCTCAGCCAATACAGAGATGAAGATTCCCAATACGCCGCCGATGATCCCCAAATGCCAGAGATTGAGATAAGGGATTTCCGCACCGGCAAGCCAGAGGGTCATCACCAGCCAAACTCCCCCAACGGCAAAGGCATAGAGATTGGCGGCGCTCAATATCTTCCGGGCCAACTGATACCCTTTATTCATCCAGCCGCTGCGGAAATCGACATGCTCCGGAAGGAATGAAAACCGCATTTGTTTCAACATGGAAATGATCAACGAATGATCCAGGATAAACATTAAGATCCACAAGATCGTCACAACCAGGGCGGCGATGACCGAACGCACTTCGCCCAGGATCTTATAGAGTTCGCCCCGGACATCCAACTGGATAGTCCCTGCCGGAAGCGTGGAAATTCCCACCTCGGAATCGCCCACCGCATCTTTGATGGCAGCTTCAACCATCGCCCGATCCACATTGGCTTTGGTAAAGATCTGAATCCGGTCTCCGCTGGACGTATCGCTGCCACCCACATATTTGTCGATCAAGTCAACCGTATTGCCGATTTCTTCGTCCAACAACCTCGGCAACGAATCTTTGACCTTTTCCAGTTCGGTAATGAGAGCGGACAAATCCACCTTATCGGAACCGAATACCCGATCGGTAATGATGGAAAGGCCGCTTTTCACCTCATTCATGTCAAAACCGGTAATTCCGGAAAGCACCTCTTCGGTGGAATCGAGCAACTCCATCATCTGCTGATGGTTTTCGCTCCCCGGCGTAAAGACGGCACCAAAATCATTGATCTGTTCCGCAAAAGCTTCCGCCTTATTCCGCCAGGACACCAATACCGATACCAGCGGATTAAACTGATTGATAAAATCATCCAGTTTCTGAATGCGGGAACGCAACGATTCCTCAACCGAAGTCAACTGTTCATTCAAGAACATCAACTTATCATAAATCCCGCCGGTGCCGCTTAACGAATTTTGCAACATCGGGCTGCCAATGATCAATTGGGCGGTATCCAATCCATTTAATGCCTGTTCAAAACGGCTTTCCAAGATCTGAACCCGACCGAAAGTTTTCGCCAAATAATCCAGATCATCGCCAACTCCGGCAATTAAGTTAACCATCTTGCTCAGGCTGCTGTTATCGACTTTACCGGTCAATCCGTCGATCCCTGATTTCATGCCGTTCAAGGCTTGCTTCACTTGAACCAGCTGTTCATATGCTTTTTCAATACCGCTGACCGTCAATCCGGCACCACCGGTGGAATTGTTATAATCCTCCACCGCTTGATCCAACGTGGTCAGAAGCTTAACCCCCTGATCCATCGCATAAACCAATTGCGCCTTTCTGCTGGATACCTCGACCTTCCCGACCACCGGGCCGATTTTGTCGTCGGCCAACAGTTTATAAGCGGACATATCCGTCAAATACTCGGCATCGCCCTGAATGATCAATCCCTGAACTCCGGAAGAGTCAACTGACGTCACTTTCACCACCACATTCAGAGGTTCCATGACGCTGCCGGTTTGCAACGGTTTTTCATTCCTCCCGTTCAATACCAGCAAATCGCCGACTTCCAGAGTTTGTCCTTCAACCGGATTCACTTTCACTTCCGCCGCATAGGCCAGTAAGAACTTCTTCACTTCCGACAAGGTATTCATCATATATTGATAGTTGCCGGAATTGCCGGACATAGTAATATCCTTGGCATAATCGATTCCCTTGATCCCAATCAAGGATTGAGAAACATCTTTACTCAACGTGAGCAAATCTTCCGATGAATAGGCGCCTTTTTCAAGGCGGACCTCTAAAATCTGATACTTGTCGAGTATCTTCTTAATCCCGGCTTCAACTTCCGATGCAACTTTGGAACTTTTCATGATAACGCCCATATTGCTTCCGTCATGGAAAGTAAAGTCCACTCCCGGGAGCTTTTCGACTTCATTGGCAATAATATCGAATATCGCCGACGGAATACTGGTGATATGCAGTTTCGGCTCGGTCATAATCGAAAAACTGCCGCTACCGGGAAGATTTTTGAAATAATAATCAAGGTTGTCAAATACCGCTTTAGTACGGTATTTCGACGGCAGACTCACAAAGAACGTGGTTTTCCCGGCAACTGTGATCCCCGGTTTCAGAGTAGCTCCGGGGAACCGTTCCGCAATCACCTCGCGAATCCGCCGCGCCAGAGCAGTTTTCAATTCCTCCCGACCCTGGAAGAGAAGATCATACTCGCCATAATCGCCGATGACACCGGTAACCGCTTTCGCGAAATATTTATCGGTAGCCATGGCAAAACCGGCGGCAAATACGGCGGAAAACACAATGCCAACCAAGAGTAAAATGGTTATATCTTTAGCGAATGTATCTTTTCTCAAAATTTTCATCGTTACTCCTCCATCGGCATCGATTATACCACATAAAACGTAAACAAGGGGAACAAATTACCCGCTTTAGCTGCATAAATATCTGGTAATGATGGCAGAACCGGGTTTCCGGGCTGGTAAATTTGGTAGTTAATAACAGCATTAAATACTGGATTGAGGGTGCTAAGTACTAGGTACTGGGTGCTGGGTCCTAGAACCCATAACTTAAGACCTTATATCAGGATGCAGTTATGCACTGTGCACTGTGAACAGTGAACCATAAAACAAGACACCCCAAAAATAGAAAAAGGCAGCTTCGGCTGCCTTATCGGTTGCTTGGCTAACGGATCAGCACGCCGCCAGCCCGTGCCCTGACTGTATTGGGTTCTCCGAAAACCACCGGCTGGGTTGGTAA
>JAKOSX010000124.1 GCA_029776595.1 Bacillota bacterium
ATATGACTATAAATTGGGCCGCGGCCCGTCAACGACGGATGTGTTGGACCTGAAGAAAATTCAACTTCCGGCGTATTTGTTAGCCATGGAGCAGTTGGTCTTTTCGGAAGGTCATGCTGTGGGCGGGGCTTACTTGGGGCTGCGGGATCCTTCCCGAAGCACAGGCGGCGCTTGGCACCGGGAGCGGTTAAATGCAGAGTGGAAAAGTAAATGCTGTTTCAGCCCGAAAGAATGGCAGGAATGGCTGGAACAGGTGCGGGCGACGTTGATGAATACGGTCCGGCAGATTCGGGACGGCCAATTCGGCCTAACCACCGGGGAATGCCCGGAATATTGCGAATATCAAAGCTGTTGCCGGCGGAAGGAACGGGAGGTCGAAGCGGTTGGCACATGCTCCCAATGAACAACAGGCGAAAGCCATACAAACCTTTGACAGGGATATCCTGGTTTCGGCCGGGGCGGGGACCGGAAAAACCAGCGTGCTCACTGAGAAATATCTTTATTTGCTCAAGGAATGCCGGGCGGATGTCAGCCAAATCGTGGCCATCACCTTTACCAATAAAGCTGCCGCCGAAATGTTGCAGCGGATACGGCAGGGGGTGGAGCAACTGGCGGCGGAGGCCGGCGATCCGGTGGAGACGGAATATTGGAAAGCCCAGTTACAGAAGATGGCAGGCGCCCGGATCTCTACCTTTCACAGTTTTTGCCTTGGACTAATCAAAGAACATCCGTTGGAGGCCGGCATACCTCCGGGGTTTACCCTGATGAACGAGGGGGAAAGCCTGCTCTATCTGAATCAGGTCATTGATGAAGTATTGACCGGGCTATATCATGGCGGAGAACCGTTCCAATCGGAGTTTGAAGCCTTGCTGGCGGAATTCGGCTGGCAGGGGTTGTTGGCCAGTTGCCGTCATATTTATCAAACCATCCGGGAAAGCGGGAAGGATTTTTCCCAGGTTCTGGCGTTGACAGCGGCAAACCTGGGCCGGAGCCGGGGAGGTATCCGTCCGGATGTAACCGAGCTGGTGGCGATGGTCGACGGGTTGCTGGCCGACTATCCGGGGAGGAAACTAACTCCTCGGGCCCAGGAGATATTGGATGGGTTTAAGCGCCTCTGGCCGGAGTATCGGGCCACCTTGACGGAGGCCACGGATCATCTGGCGCTCATTCCGGTATTTCGAGCCATCGGCAAGGCATTGCCGAAAAACCTGTCGGCTGCGGTCAAAGCGGATGTGGTGGCCATCCGCGACTGGGTAGATGATGCGATTTATCGGTATGTGGATGAGGCGGCTTTGTCCCGACTGCCGTTGCTGGAAGCGATCTTTACCCGCATCGACCGGCGGTATCAACAGTTAAAAGTGGACTTGGGGATGCTGGACTTCACTGACCAGCAACTGCTGGCGCGGAATATGTTGCGGGACCATCCTCAACTGGCTGAAAAGCTACGGCAGGGCATCCGTTATCTTTTGGTGGACGAGTTTCAGGATACCAACAGCCTTCAGATGGACCTGATCCGCTCCCTGATTGGGACGGAATATACCGGAGGCCGCTGGATGTCGGTGGGTGACGTGAAACAGTCCATTTACCGGTTCCGGGGGGCGGAGGCCGGGTTGATCGTGGCGTTGCGGCATGAATTTGAAAAAGGGGCCGGGGAGATTATTCCCCTGTCGCAAAATTATCGTTCCGCGTCGACGATCATCAACTATGTGAATGCTTTTTC
>JAKOSX010000011.1 GCA_029776595.1 Bacillota bacterium
CCGTCGACGATTAAGGCGATGACACCGACTTGCCGTTCCCGGTAGGGAATTCCCATCCGGCCAACGACAATCCGGTTAAACTCGCTGATCAGACTGTTAACCCGCTCCTGGACCTCCTGAGGCCGCTCCAAGATAATGGCGATGACTCCCAAACGTTTTACCGTGTTCATCCTATACCTCCGTCCGTTAGAACATCTGTTGTGGTTTAACATGTTCTCCCTGTATTTTTAAATTCCTCGTCCAAAAAAGGCTTCAATTCCTGAAAAGGTTGGAGCGCCCTGGGGAAGACCCCGTTCACATAGGCGATGAACACCCCATAATTGACAATGGGCGTTCCCTGTTCCCTGGCTGCAGCCACCCTGTATTTCATCATCTGCCGGTTCAACATACAACCACCGCAATGAATTACCAGACGATACTTGGACAAATCTTGCGGCATCGTCATACCGCTGGCCCATTCAAAATTGAGATCTCCACCGACCTGTTGCCGAAGCCATCGCGGAATCTTGACCGTCCCTATATCGTCGCACTGCCGGTGATGGGTACAGCCTTCGGCCACCAGCACCCGGTCTCCGGGCTTGAGCTTTTCAACGTTCTTAACGCCCCGGACCAGTTCCGGCAAATCCCCTTTAAAACGGGCAAACAGAATCGAAAAAGAAGTCAAAGGGATTTCCAGCGGCGTGTCTGCTGCCACTTTCGAAAACACTTGCGAGTCAGTGACGACCAGCGCCGGTTTCTTCCCCAGCTGTTCCAAGGTGGCTTTGAGTTCGGTTTCTTTTGTCATGACGGCAATGGCATTCCGGTCAAGGACATCCCGGATCACCTGTTGTTGTGGGAGGATCAACCGGCCTTTGGGAGCCGCCGAATCAATCGGGATTACTAAAACCACCACATCGCCGGGGCGGATCAAATCTCTTACCAAAAATAAATCCGCTTCATTGTTGGGTGCCTTATGAATCATGGCCATTTTCAATTCGGCGATCCCTGTGCCGTCCCGCGCCGACACTTCAATCAGTTCCGTCCCCAATTTCTCCTGCCACTCCTGGCGTCGTGCCCCGTTATATCCGGTCAGATCGGCTTTGGTAATCACCCCGACCACCGGGATTTTCCGAACCTAATCTTGCCAAGCAATTGGAGCTCGAAATCCGTCACCCCGACAGTGCCGTCGATGACCAGGATCGCCAGATCGGTCCGGTTCATCATTTGGTAAGACCGTTCCACCCTGAGCTCGCCTAGTGGCCCCTCGTCATCCAGACCGGCGGTGTCAATCAAATTAACCGGCCCCAGAGGCAACAATTCCATGGCCTTCATCACCGGATCGGTGGTGGTTCCAGGTTTGTCAAAGACCAAAGCCACGGTCTGATTGGTCAGGGCATTGATTAAACTGGATTTACCGGCGTTACGCCGGCCGAAAATAGCGATCTGCAGCCGCGCCGCATTAGGCGTTTCGTTTAAAGTACTCATCCCGTTTCAACCTCCGTCCACTCCCATTATAGATATTGGTCCCGTGCGCCGTTTTCCAGATTTATTAATGCCTGCTCCACAAAAGCCTTGGTCTGCGCATCCCCGATTTCCGCCAAATATTTGGCGATCACCGCCTCCCCTGCTTTCCGGGTCTCCGGGCCGGCATAATCCAGCAAATACTCTTTGAGCGTACAGATGGCGTTGAGCATGCAAAAATTCCGGACAAAACTGGACTTGCCCAACCCCATGAAATGCTCCCCGGTCCGTCCCTTCCGGTAGCAAGCGGTACACAACGACGGGATATGCCCTTCCAGGCATATCTCGCGGATCACCTCATCCAGGGAACGGGTGTCTCCCAGTTGGAACTGTTCCTTGTCGGGCATGGCATTGGAAGCCTCCTGGTAGCCGCCAACCCCGATACGGCTTCCCGCGTCGATCTGGGAGATCCCCAACGGAATCACTTCTTTCCGTACTTCCGCGCTTTCCCTGGCCGTCAGGATCATCCCGGTATACGGGATGGCCAAGCGGATGACGGCCACCAACTTTTTAAAGTCAGCATCGCTCACCGCATATTCCGGATTGGAAGCATACGGCGTATTTAAGGCCGGTTTTATCCGGGAAAAAGAGATAGTATGAGGGCCGACCCCGTTATATTTCTCTTCCAGATGGATCGTATGGTACAACAAGCCCATCGCCTCAAACCGCCAGTCATAGAGCCCAAAGAGGACCCCGAGGCCCACATCGTCCACACCGACGTCCAACGCCCGGTCATGGCAGTACAGCCGCCAGCGGTAATGCCCTTTAACGGTATCCGCCGGATGGAGTTTACGATAGGTTTCATGGTGATAAGTCTCCTGAAACACCTGATACGTCCCGATGCCCACCTGTTTGAGTTGGCGCAGTTCATCCCTGGACAGCGGGGCGCAATTGATATTGGCCCTCCGGATCTCGCCCCCGCCGTTCTTGACGCTATAGACCTGCCGGACGGTCTCGCAGATGTATGCGATATCCGTTTCCGGCGACTCCCCGTATACCAGGACGGTCCGTTTTTGCCCTTCGCCGATCATCAGCTCCACCTGGTGCCGGAGCTCCTCCATGGTCAGGGTTTTCCTCCGGATGGCCCGGTTGGAACGGCGATACCCGCAGTAAACGCAGTCATTGGCGCATTTGTCGCTGACATACAATGGGGCGAAGAAAACGATCCGGTCGCCATAGACTTCCCGTTTCAACCGGTTGGTCAAAGTGTACATTTCGGCTATGGTCTCTTCATCCCGGTTTTGGATTAAAATGGCCATCTCTTCCGGTTCCAGCCGGGTTTGGGATGCTGCTTTTTCCAAAACTCTCCGGACATCCCGGAGCTTGGGATTAGCCCATTGATTTAACTGGTCCCATATCAATGCGTCATCGATAAAGTCCCGCTCCATCGCGTCATATTCCGCAAATTCTTCCCTGTATTTCTCCAATAAGTTCATGCCAAACCCTCCCGTTCAAATGAAAAGACCCTTTTTTGAGAACGGAGAACATTCTCAAAAAAAGGGTCTGAATAAACACTTTCAGCGCCTTTCATGCCAATGCTCTCCGGCCTCAGATTGCTCTTCGGCTTCAGAACCATTGCTAAAATGATGAGGATGGAAGGTTCATCATCAATGACCGTTCCGGTCACGGATAACAAACCTTAACTTTAATGTACCACATTGTGATAAAAAGTACAATCTCGGATTCGTTAACGGTATGATATTTCCGTTTTACACATAAGATCAACTGGGTCCCTATTTACCGCATCGATAAGCCATTATTGCCCATAAAAAGAGTAAAAAGGAGGGTTTCCATGTATACTTTTTTCTTATCCATTGTCTTGCTCATCGCAGGCTATGGTGTCTATGGAGCGTTGGTCGACAAAGTATTCAAACCGGATGACTCCAATCCGACACCGGCGTATACCATGGCAGACAGCGTCGACTATATCCCCATCTCCACACCCAAAGCGTTCCTCATTCAACTGCTGAACATTGCAGGCTTAGGCCCTGTTTTCGGCGCTCTTTCCGGGGCTTTATGGGGTCCGGCCGCTTTTTTATGGATTGTGTTCGGCAGCATCTTCGCAGGCGCAGTCCACGATTATTTCTCGGGCATGCTTTCGCTTAGGCACAAGGGAAGCAATGTCCCTGACATCGTCGGAATATACCTCGGTTCAACCATAAAGAAAATCATGGTGGCGTTCTCCGTCATTCTCCTGATTTTAGTAGGAACCGTATTCATGACCGGACCGGCCCAGTTGCTCCACGTGCTGTCCGCGAAATCTTTTAGCGTTACTTTCTGGTTGGTGATCATCCTCTGTTATTATTTCTTGGCGACCATTCTTCCCATTGACAAAATTATCGGACGTCTTTATCCTCTCTTTGGCGCTATCCTTATTTTTATGGCTATCGGAGTTACCGGAGGAATCTTATTTCAAGGGTATACCATCCCAGAACTGACCCTGACCAATCTCCATCCGGGCAAACTTCCCATCTGGCCTCTGATGTTTATCTCCATCGCTTGCGGTGCAATCAGCGGATTTCACGCCACCCAGTCCCCGATTATGTCCCGGTGTATCAAAAAAGAGAGCGACGGCCGGAAAGTTTTCTACGGCGCCATGATTGCCGAAGCGATAATCGCGCTGATCTGGGCCGCTGCCGGCATGGCTTTTTACAACGGTACCCCGGGTTTAGCCGCAGCCATCAAAGCCGGCGGACCGGGAGCGGTAGTCCATGAGATCTCCACAGCGCTTTTAGGGCCAATCGGCGGCGTCCTGGCCGTCCTCGGAGTCATTGTCTGCCCCATTACCTCCGGAGACACGGCATTCCGGGCTGCCAGACTAACCATCGCCGATACGTTGGACTTTATCCAAAAGCCCATTCGCAACCGTCTCTATATAGCTATCCCCCTCTTCACCGTCGGAGCCATCCTTTCGCAGATCAATTTCGACATCGTCTGGAGATATTTCGCCTGGACCAATCAGACCCTGGCCATGATCGTCCTTTGGGCAGCCGCAGTCTACTTAGTCCAAAAACGTCTGTTCCATTGGATCGCCACCCTTCCGGCCGCATTCATGAGCGCCGTGTCCGTCACCTATATCCTGCAGGCGCCGGAAGGATTTAAATTCCCCGTGTCCATCTCTTATCCCGTCGGCATCATTAGCTCGTTGTTCTTATTCGGTATTTTCCTTAGTTATGTTATTAAACAGAAAAATATGGACGTGTCCGGCCAACAACTCACAGGTTAAAAAATCATCGGGGTGAGCTCATAGCAGCTCACCCCTTTGCAAATTCGATTGCCGCTTCCCCTTCTTCATCCTTGTCTGTTTATATACTTCCGAGTATAAGGACAAACTTCGATACATTTCCCGCATAATGTTATTTCTTTATTCATTCTCTCTTTCGATAATTGCAATGCTTTCTCACGGCATTTTAACGGGTCATAAAATTCATTCCTGTCCATGGTTTGATCCCACAGTTTACCGGAAATGGCTTTCCCCGGGCATGCATTCATACATATGTAGCATTCTCTGGGACACATGGACTTGGTAACAGGGACCCCGTAATCCAAGGGCATATCCGTTAAGATGGATGTCAGTCGAACCGCAGAACCGTATTTCTTCGTCACCAGTAACGCACTCTTTCCTATCCATCCTATACCGGCTAAGGTAGCAACGGTCTTGTGTGGCAATTGGGTTCTGTAATTTCCGATTTCTTTAACATAACCGGTGGTTTGGGCAATCGCTTCATACCCGTTATCTCTTATAAACTGGGCCCCTAATTTAGCCAGAACATTCAATTTATCATTCATTTCGAAATACAGGTTATAATAATCCATATTCG
>JAKOSX010000125.1 GCA_029776595.1 Bacillota bacterium
AAGAGGTTTAAATCGTCACTGTAAGAACCGGTGGCCTGGTTCCATCCGGTTTTGTCGATCCAACTGTAGCGGATCCCGGCCGAAATCACGGGACTGAACTGATTGCGCCATGAGAGAATAAGGCCGTCCACTTTCATTTTATCGATATTGGCCGGCTTATACATGAATCCGTCCAACTGCCAATTGATCCCGTCTTTAACGTCAGCCTTGAAGACATTGGCACTCCAGGTCTGGGAGCCGCGTTTCCACTCGCCGGATATTTCATAGCGTTCGCTCAACTCCGGCCGGAGATTGGGATTTCCGACGCAGTACCCGTCATTCGGGTAATACAGGTCGTTGACGGTCGGGGCACGAAATGCTTTCCCATAACCCAGCTTTAACGTCAAATCTTCCGAAACCCGGTAGATTACGCCGAAACGCGGGGTTACCGGCGACGAAGACACCGACCCGGTATCCCAACGCAGTCCGGAGACCAGCTGCCATTGGCCGTTGATTCTCCACGTATCCTGCAGGAAGAAACCGCCATTGTCGATGACGTGGTCTCCGATGAAATTGCTTTCAAAGTCATCATGACGCAGTGTGACACCGACCAGGAACTGATGGGCGTCCCGGGTATATTGCCCCGCTAGATCCAAACCCACAGTCCGGGTCTCGTATACCGCCGGCAATGATCCGGATACATAGCGGTAATCCAAGGTTTGGCCGAAAACCTTATAGTCAAAGAGCCATCCATTGGATTGAAACCGGCCACGCAGGTTCAACTCATTGCTTTCGGTGTCCGCATCCGCAATCTGCGGGAATGTAAGGGAGCCTGGCACTTGCGCGTCTTTGGCTAAATGGGCCAAACTGATGACGGCATAACCGGTCTCATTTTGATAAAGGTCATATTGGGCCAGCAGATGCCGGGTATCGGCCTCGGTCCGTTCCCGGAACCCGTCGGTAACGAACCCTCCGATCGCCAGACCGTATCGCGGTTGCCGAATGGCCAATTGTATCTCCCGGGTGGCATTATGACCCGCCGCAAACAGGACGTCATTCCGGGGTTCCCCCGTCAAATCCGTGATAATATTGACCACCCCACCCAAGGCGTTGGAACCGTAAAGCGCCGACAGCGGCCCGTGAACCACTTCGATCTTCTGGATGCCGGCGGCCGGAATGTACGTCAAGTCCACCATCCCGGCAGAGCCGGTATTGGCCGGAATGCCGTTGACCAACACCAATGTCTGGCCGGCTGAAAAACCGTCCAGGTGAATGCTGGCCACGTTGGCCTTGCCGCCGTTGGTCGACACCACAAACCCTTTCTTCGCCAATATTTCCGCAATATCGGTACTTCCGGAAGCCGTGATCTCCTCCTGAGTGATAACTTCGGTCATTCCCGGGCTTTCCAGCCTGGACTGGCCGGTCCGGGTCGCGGTCACCACCACTTCTTCTTCCTGATACACTTCAGATTCGGCGGCACATACCGCCATCCAGTGGAAACACAACACGATAAACATACCATATGTAAACATTCTCAATTTTCGTGATACCACGTTGATTCCTCCGATTTTCAAAATTTGTTTTTCATGTTTCATTTCATTTGGAATAAAAAAAGTCTCTAACCCGAAAAAAGGATTAAAGACTCTGAATGCAACGCCATGGCTTCACCCTCCTATTCTCCGTAGGTTGTGAACGAATCTCTCAAGGCAGGTCTCCTGGCTCAAGGTTCATCATTTTTCAACCACCTTCCCGGCGCGAACGCCAGTGGCTTTGATGCATCGAAATGCACGATGAAAAATTCCCCTTTTACAGTGGCGGGACCGCACAGGCCTTTCACCTGTTTCCCTATTAAGCTGTTGAAACAGCACCTTGAAAGAGAGAGAACGCAACGATAACCGATGCTTCTCTCAAGTATTCAATTGAATGGATAACACCTTATATAAGATTATAACTTTCCCTTTTTGAAGGATCAAGCAAAAACCAAATTTATCCGGAATTATTTCAGCATTGAAAATTCCGTCTAAGACACGTTGAATATCCTAGGTTTTTCTTTACTTTTTCATGGGTTGGTGATATTATACTGAATCGAAAAGACTGATCGGATATGAACCTTTGAAACGCTAAACGATCATAATCCTTCAGGGCAGGGTGCGGTCGTCAGACCTATTCCCGACCGGTGGTAAGAGGAATCCTCAAGTCCACGAGCCTTTGGGCTGATCTGGTGCAAGTCCAGAACCGACGGTATAGTCCGGATAAAAGAAGGAAACGCTGGATATCAAAGCCCTGATGCCGTTCAGGGCTTTTATTTTTCAAGGAAGAGCAGGTGTAAAAATGGCCGCTCCAGCAATCGAAGTCCATCATGTCTCCCTTGCCTATACATCCATCGACCACCCGGAGCTGCGTGATATCCAATTGAAGGTGGAAGACGGCGAATTGGTCAGCATCGTCGGGCCCAGCGGCTGCGGCAAATCCAGCCTGCTCCGGATGATTGCCGGCGTGCTGGAGCCTACTGCCGGCCACATCACCATTTTCGGGAAAGAGCATGCCCGGCGCCATTGGTCCGAACTCAGCTTCGTTCCCCAGGACTCCTTATTGTTGCCCTGGCGGACCGTCCTGGACAATGTATGCCTTCCATTGGAACTGGACCGGGACGCGGACCGGGACACCATCGTAAAGAAGGCCAGAGCAGCATTGGCTTTGGTCAATCTCAGCGGCGTCGAGTCCAAATATCCCCGCCAATTATCCGGCGGCATGCGGCAACGAGCCGCCTTGGCCCGGGCTTTGGTGGGCAACGCCCGTATTTTATTGTTGGACGAACCCTTCGCCGCCCTCGATGCCCTGACCCGCAACCAGTTGAATTTGGAATTGCTGCGCATCCAGGCACAGACCGGAATTACCGTCGTACTGGTTACGCATAACATTTTTGAAGCGGTCTTTTTGTCGGACCGGGTCGTCGTGATGGGCGAAAAACCCGGAAGAATCCTGGGCGAGATCAACATTCCGTTGCCCAAACCCCGCACCTTAAAAATGATCGGTACACCGGAATTCAGCCATTGGGTCGGCAGCATCCAGGACCTGCTGGAGACGGGATGGGGGGATCAGGATGAACGATAAACGCAACACACGGCAAACACCATTTCATAAAGTCCTTCCCGTAGTGGCAGGACTGGCGGGTTTCGTCGTCCTTTGGCAGCTCCTGGCCAATCTCTACGAGCCCTTTATCCTCCCTTCCCCGGCGGAAGTGGCCGAACGTTACCGGATCATGATAAGCAACCGCCAGCCATTGGCCAGCCATTTCGGCATCACTTTCCTTGAGGCCCTGGCCGGTTTCACTTTGGCCGTCATCACCGCTTTGCCGCTCAGTTACTATATGTACCGCCATCCGTTTCTGGATCAGTTGCTTACTCCGTTTATCGTCGGTATTCAGGCGGTCCCCATCGTTGCCTTGGCGCCTCTATTGGTCATCTGGTTCGGTTTCGGAATAACCTCTAAAGTGCTCATCGCCGCCCTGGTGGCCTTTTTCCCCGTCGTCACCAACGGGCTGGTGGGGCTTAAAGAGACGGACCCCCGCTTACGAGAATTACTGCAGATCATGGGAGCTTCCCGCCGGGACATCTTCTTCAAACTGGAAGTCCCGTCTTCCCTGCCGGTGCTCTTTGGCGGGCTCAAAGTGGGAATGACCCTCTCCGTCATCGGCGCTGTCGTCGGCGAGTTTTCCGGTGCGGGCAAAGGCTTGGGATACCTGGTAAACCTGGCCCGGGGCAACTTCGATACCCCGCTGATTTTTATCGGACTCATCGCCCTGGCCGGTTTGGGTTTAGGATTTTACCTTTTGCTTTCATTATTGGAACAAATATTGATGCCGTGGAAGAAAAAGAGCATATCATAGGAGGATGGAACCCCAATGAAACGGAAAATAACCCTCATCGGAATCATCGTTATCCTGGTCATTGGCGCCGGAATTTTCTTCCGGAATGGGCTCCCTTCACGAACGCCCGCCAAGATCACTATTGGGATGACGTATATCCCCAATGTCCAGTTTGCCCCCTGGTATGTGGCTTTGGAAAAAGGATTTTTCAAAGAGGAAGGCCTGGATGTCGTCTTCGACTACCGGATGGATATTGACGCCCTGCAACTGGTGGCTGCAGGCCAGATGGACTTCGCCATCGCCGGTGGCGATCAGGTGATCTCCGCACGCGACAAAAACATCCCCGTCACCTACCTGATGTCTCTCTTCGCCAAATTTCCGCCCAGCGTCATCGCTTTGGCGGAATCCGGTATCCGTCAGCCCGCCGATTTAAAAGGCAAACGCATCGGTTTGCCCCTGTACGGCACCAACCTGCTGGCCATCAAAGCCATTCTCAACCGGGCGGGCATCGCCGAATCCGAGGTGGAACTGATCGATATCGGCTACACCCAGATCGCCTCCCTCACCGAAAAGAAAGTGGATGCAGTGGTGGGTTTTGCCAACAACGAACCCGTGAAACTCCGAGCCTCCGGCTATGACGTAACCCAGATCAATGCTTGGGATTCCTTTTCCTTGGTGGGACACGGTCTCATTACCGGAGAAAAACAACTTCGCACCTCCCGGCAGACCATCGCCAAAATGGTCCGGGCCACCTTAAAAGGGATGCAATACACCCTGGACCATCCCGAAGAAAGCCTGGCTATTTGTTTTAACCACCTGAAAGAACTGGGCCCTGAGCAACGGGCCGTCGAAAAACTGGTTTTCCTGGAGTCTTTAAAATTATGGGAGAGCGACTACACCAAAGCCCACGGCTTAGGCGCATCCGATCCCAAAGCGTGGGAAGATTCGCAGCAACTTATGTTGGAGATGGGCCTGATCACCCATAAAACGCCCGTCGAAAAACTGGTAAATTTGGAGTTTTTAAAAAAATAGAAGGTTACCCGATCTTTTCCGGACAACCCGAGTGCCGCCCAAACGGCACTCTTTTTTATCGCCTTCCCCTTTCCACTGTCCTGGCATACAATAAGATGAAATCGCCATCAAAACGTCCGGGAGTGATATTAATGAACCCTGCACAGCCGTTTTATCCTACCTCCCCTGGATACTGGGGTTGGTTATATGCAGCCGGCGTAAAAGCCGCCGTGGCCGAGATTCGGGGCGGCCCCCTGGCCCCGGGGATTCGCGGGGCCGTCTGGTTTCATGAAGCGCCCGGCGGAACCTGGGTGTCCGCTTATATCACCGGCCTCCCCGGTTATCAACCGGCGAAACCGGGCCAATCCCCCGTCGGTCCTTTCGGTTTCCACCTTCACGAATCCGGAAACTGCGAAACCGGCGACCCCGCCAACCCGTTTTCCGCAGCCGGCGGCCACTGGAACCCCACCGGACAGCCCCACGGAAACCACGCCGGAGATTTCCCGGTGCTCTTCTCCAATCACGGCGTCAGCATCCTCAGTTTTTTCACCGACCGTTTTCAGGTCGACGACATTGTGGGCCGTTCCGTCATCATTCACGAATATCCCGACGATTACCGTTCCCAACCGGCCGGAAATGCCGGCCGGAGACTGGCCTGCGGCACCATCGTCGCCTGCCCGTAAAATGATAAAGAGATTTTCTATTTCTGGAAGGGATCATCCAAACCATCACGAATCTTATATTTAAAATACATATAAACAGAGGATGTCATGAGACGATTGTGCCTTTTGATCCCCTTCATTTTCCTGCTTTTTGCGGAAACCGCCATTTCGGCCGAGATCAATCAGCCGAAGTCCAATTATACCACCCCGATTTTTTCCGAAATGAACGTCGAAGCGAAACGGGCGGCCCGAAAAGCCTATTTACCCAAATTAATGGCAAAATACACCCAAAACCAGACATTCCTTAAGATGCATGCATACATGGCAAAACGCTATGCCGAGCTCAAAAAGCTCAGCGATCCGCCGACGCCGGACCTGCTGATCACCGAAACGTTAAATAAGACCCAAACGGTCTTCGAAAAGACCAAATCCATCGTAGGGAACAAATTCAAACGCCAGTACGATCCGGATATTATCGAAGCCAATGTCAATAAATATCTGTGGCTCAAAGGCCTCTGCTTTTTTATCCTGGGCATTGGGGAAGAACATAAAATCGCCGTCGCTTATTTTTTCGAACCCGGCAATGAATCCATCAAACAAGAGTTCATGCTGGACGCCGTCAAATACTCCTATCCCGAAGTCCAGGACTGTCCGGCCAATGCCGCCTGGTTTGCCAGGATGGGCGAAATGATGGAACGTATCGCCTACCGGGTGTTCACCGTCGAAAAATATCTCAGCAAATAAAAACAAAGCCCTCCATTGGGAGGGCTTCTTTATTTGTCAGGTTATTGCAATTGCGCCAACCGCTCACGAAGCTTGGCGGCTTTTTCCCGGAGATTCTCCAGTTTGACCTTTTCTTTCTCCACCACTTTAGGCGGGGCTTTCGAAGTGAAAGCCGGGCTCTCCAGCCGTTGGGCGGTCCGGCCCATCTCCTGTTCCACCTGGGTCAATTCTTTGGTGAGCCGATCCACCTCTTTTTGAAGATCGATCAGTCCGCTCAGCGGCAGATAGATGGTGACGCCGCCGGCTACCGCGCTCACCGCTTTCTCCGGTGCCGCGTTGCCTTCATCCAGCCATTGGACGGACTCCAAACCCGCCAAATTAGTCAGGATACTGCTGTTTTCCTTTAAAATGCCCAATTTCTCCGGACTGCCCATGAACAACGCAGCCACTTTTTTGCCGGGAGCCACATTGGCTTCCGACCGGATATTCCGAATGGCTTTGATGATGTCGATGATCCAGCCCATGGTTTCGACCGCTTCCGCAAATTCCAATCCGGCAACGGCCTGCGGCCAACGGGTGACCATGATGCTTTCCCCGCAATGGGGCAGGTTCTGCCAGACTTCCTCGGTGATAAAAGGAATAAACGGATGCAACAGTTCCATGGTCTCTCGCAATACCCGGGTCAAAATGGCCTGGGCAATCTTCTTCTCCAATACATCGCCGCTGTTCAGACGCTGTTTGGAAAGTTCGATATACCAGTCGCAATATTCATTCCAGAAGAACTCATAAAGCAACGCCGCAGCCGCACCCAGGTCATACCGTTCCATCATGGCGGTGGTTTCTTTGATCACCTGTTGGAGCCGGGTCAAGATCCAGCGGTCCGGCAGGGTGAGCCAATCGGCAGGGATATCATTGGATTCGCCGGTGGCAAAAGATGTCAAAATGGACGCCTGAAGATTATTGACCAAATCCCCGGCTTCGTCTTTTTCATGGTGCATCAGGATAAAGCGGGCGGCATTCCAGATCTTATTGGTGAAATTCCGGCTTCCCTCCACTTTCTCCATTTGGAAACGCTGATCCTGCCCAAGGGTGGTCCCGGTGGCCAAGGTAAACCTCAAGGTATCGGCGCCGAATTGATCGATGACATCCTGTGGGTCCACGATGGTTTCCGGACGGGATTTGCTCATTTTCTTCCCATACTTGTCGAGAACCAGCCCGTGAATGAGCACATCCTTGAAGGGTTCTTTCCCGTTTTGGAATTCCAAGCCCATAAAAATCATCCGGGCAACCCAGAAGAAGATGATGTCACGGCCGGTCACCAAAACGGACGTGGGGTAAAAATGCTCCAACTCCTTGGTCTGCTTCGGCCATCCCAGCGTGGAGAAGGGCCAAAGAGCTGAAGAGAACCAGGTGTCCAAAACATCCGGATCCTGTTCCAGATGGTTGCTGCCGCATTTCGGGCAAACCTCCGGATCCTGCCGGGCCACGATCATTTCATTGCAGGACTGGCAATACCACACGGGAATCCGGTGTCCCCACCACAATTGCCGTGAAATACACCAATCTTTAATATTTTCCAGCCAGCCCAGATAGATCTTGGTAAACCGTTCCGGGACGAACCGGATTTGTCCGTTTTGGACGGCGGCAATGGCCGGCTCGGCCAAAGGTTTCATCTTCACGAACCATTGCTTGGAAATCAACGGCTCAATGGTGGTATCGCAGCGGTAACACTGGCCCACGGCATGGGTATGATCGTCCACGCCCACCAGGAACCCTTCCCGTTCCAACTCCGCCACCAGCGCTTTACGGCATTCATACCGATCCATCCCGGCATATTTTCCGGCCTCAGCCGTCATCTTGGCATCGAAGCCGATGACGGTGATCTGGGGCAGATTATGGCGCAAGCCCATCTCAAAGTCATTAATATCATGGGACGGAGTGACCTTCACCGCGCCGGTCCCAAAGCTCATATCCACATATTCATCGGCAATGATCGGAATCCGCCGGTTCATAATCGGCACAATAACCTCTTTGCCGATGAGATCTTTATACCGTTCATCATCAGGATGCACGGCCACCGCCGTATCTCCCAGCATGGTTTCGGGACGGGTGGTGGCCACTTCGATGTATCCGCCGCCTTCGGCCAACGGATAACGGATATGCCACAAATGGCCTTCCCGCTCCTCATGTTCCACTTCAATATCGGAGATGGTGGTTTGACACTTGGGACACCAGTTAATCAGATAGCTGCCCCGGTAAATCAATCCCTTTTCATAGAGGGAGACAAAGACTTCCCGGACCGCCGCCGAACACCCTTCGTCCATGGTAAACCGTTCCCGGACCCAATCGCAGGACGCTCCCAATCGTTTCAGCTGACGGATAATGGTCCCGCCGTACTCTTCTTTCCATTGCCAGACCCGTTTCAGAAATTCCTCCCGTCCCAGGTCGTGTTTGGAAATTCCCTGTTTGGCCAGGCTTTCCTCAACCCGGGCCTGAGTGGCAATACCGGCATGATCGGTCCCCGGCATCCATAACGTATTGTAGCCTTGCATCCGCCGCCAGCGGACCAATGCATCCTGCAAGGTATTGTCCAGCGCATGCCCCAGGTGGAGCACACCGGTGACGTTCGGCGGAGGAATCACCACACAAAAAGGCTCTTTCTCCGGATCAACTTCAGCGTGAAAATAATCGTTTTTCAGCCAAAATTGATAAATTCTCTCCTCAACGTTTTGAGGATTGTAGACTGTCGGTAAACTCATCGCCATCCTCCTTATTCGATTGCGTAAATCTTATGAAAAATAAAAAAACTTCCATCCTGTAAGGACGAAAGTTTGACTTCCGCGGTACCACCTATCTTCCCCGAAGGGCACTTCAAAGCTGTAACGGGCTTTCCCGAACGGCGTTGCGACCCGCCGTGCGCTCCGGGACGACCTTCAGCTCCATAAGGGGAGGCCTTCCACCCGCCGGCCCCTCTCTCTGCCCATCCGGAGCTTACTCCTTCCGTTCATCGCGTCTTGGAAATTGAGATTAAATATACTATACTATTCGGCGCAAAGTTTTGTCAATAGCCGTTATGCCTCAGCCGGCCCCTGCCCGGAAAACGTCTTCGCCAACTCTTCCAGGACCTCCTGGAGTTTGGACGCGGAATATACGTGCCGCAGCCTCAAAATCATTTCGGACCGGTTGACCAGTATTTGTTCCAGATACCGCCACGATGCCAGCGGGACCGTCAGCCAACGCCGGACAAAACCTTCAGCCCATTCCGGTTCCGGGCTTAAGATCACCCAGTCTTTATCCAATTGGGCATCGCCGGTTTGCACCGGTTTGAAGTCTCCCCATGCCCTTTTTTTCAGGTTGGGCCGGTACAACTCCACCACCCCATCCCAGGCCCCCTCCAGACGGATTTCCAGTCCGGAATTGCTGTAAAGCGCATCCAAGGTCCCTTCCAGAAAGCGAACCGTCACCTTTCGGCCCTGCCGCTCAAAACTGAGTTCGGAAGAGACGCCGGAAAACAAAAGGCCATGGGTTGTTAAGGGTACATTCAACCGTTGGGCCAATTTTTTCAAAAATTGCCGATGGTATAATTTCACCGGCCAATTGGTACTGAATACGGATATAAAGAATAAAGCCGTCACAATCAGTAAAAAAGCATACACGACGATACGGCCTCCATGGTGATTTTTTTACATTGCATTTGTTATTATAACATTATCCGATATTCAGGTAAATTCCGGAGTTTCTTCTATAAAACTGTTCTTTCCATAAATAATCAGCTGTTTAACATTTTCCCATCTTACGGTAACCTGAAATTAACCCTACCTCCCCCAACGTTTCATGGTCTTCAGCCTTCCCCGCCACCGGCTGAATGAAACCGGACGCCATCATCCGGAGGTAAAACCCAAACAGACCATTGACATTTACCTTCCCATAAAATAATAGACCGGGCCATTCGGCTCCGGCTTTGTCAATGGAGGATTCTTTCGCCGTCGCCGGGATAGTCCATGGTTCGGACCACCCGGCCGTCGGCGGCGATGGCCACTGCTGCATCCGGCGCATAGTAGATCCGCGCATAAATCCGATTCCCGCTTTCATCCAGCGTCACCCAGTGTTCCTCCCAACGCCCGCCCTTGCCCAGGCGGGATTCTATTTCCCGCATGGCGTGGGCCACATCCGGATTGTTGTCAAACTTGGAAGCCTCTTCCCGGTTGAGCCTTTGAATGTCTTCCTCTTCATACTCAACGAATTCCCGGTTGCTTATGATACGTGGCGCGTTATGGTCCATCCGTCTTCCCCATCCTTTCGCCCTCCCATTTACGGAGGAAATATTCATAGACGATTGATTTGGAGCGTTCAAAACAGCGAAACAGTGCAGCGGCCGCCCGGGGATGGCTGTATACTTTCCAATACCCGT
>JAKOSX010000126.1 GCA_029776595.1 Bacillota bacterium
CATACATTGTTTGGAGAGGTGAAAACCATGAACGGGCAAAAACCGAACATTCTCCTTATTATGGTGGATCAGCAGCGCTATCCACCCATTTATGAAAATGAGGAAATAAGGTCGTGGCGAAAGAAATACTTGCAAGCCGAAAACATCTTGCGCAAGAACGGGTTTGAATTTACGAACCACTATGCAGGAAGCACGGCCTGTTGTCCCAGCCGGGCCACCATTTACACCGGGCAATACCCGTCCCTCCACGGTGTGACCCAAACCGACGGCGCGGCCAAAGGGGCCTATGATCCGGACATCTTCTGGTTGGATTCCAGTACGGTGCCGACGATAGGGGATTATTTCCGGACGGCCGGTTATCAGACCTATTGGCGGGGAAAATGGCATGCCTCCGCCGCTGATATTCTCATCCCCGGAACCAAGAATGCCTTTCTTTCCTATGATCCAGAGAATGGCGTTCCCGTCCCGGCCAACGAACAATTGTATAAGCGGGCAAACGTCCTTGCTGATTTCGGTTTCGATGGCTGGATCGGCCCGGAGCCGCACGGCGCCAACCCAAGGAATTCGGGTTCCTCCGCCGCCACGGGTCTAAGCGGAAGAGATGTGGTCTATGCGGAACAAACCGTAGATTTGATTAAAGAATTAGCGGAAGCATACAAAAAAGCGGACGGGCGTCCGTCAAAACCCTGGTTGATCGTCAGCTCTTTTGTCAACCCCCATGATATCGCCATCTTTGGCGATATCACCCGGATACAGCCGCAGTTTAAATTTGGAGTCGATCCTTCCGTGCCTTATATCCCACCAGCGCCGACGGCGACCGAATCCTTGTCCACCAAGCCGGTCGCCCAATTTAGCTACCGTAACGTTTATCCCTTGGCCCTCCAACCCCTCCAGGATACTTTGTTTTACCGGCAACTATATTACAGCCTGCAGTTGGAAGCCGACCGCCAAATTTGCAAAGTGCTGAACGCCTTGATGGACTCGGTCTTTTATCAGAATACCATCGTGATCTTCACTTCCGACCACGGCGAACTCCTTGGCGCCCACGGGGGACTTTTCCAAAAATGGTATCAGGCTTATGAAGAATCGATTCATGTCCCCTTAATCATCCATAATCCGGTTCTCTTTTCGCGGCCGGAAGCGACGAATATGCTGACCAGCCATGTGGACCTTCTCCCCACCATCCTGGGGCTCGCCGGATTGGATGCCGGAAAAATCCAGAGAGCGCTGAGCAAAAGCCACACGGAGGTCCATCCCCTGGTCGGGCGGGATCTGACACCGCTCCTGCAAGGGAAAGGCGACTTTAAGGGCGCCGGTGAACCCCTTTACTTCATGACCGACGACAACGTAACGAAAGGTCTTAATCAGGTCAGCGCGCTCGGTATCCCCTACCATGCCGTGGTCCAGCCCAATTCGGTCGAAACGGTCATTGCCGCCTTGCCCACCGGTGAGAATGGAGCCAAAGAGATCTGGAAATACTCCCGTTACTTTGCCAATCCCCAATTCCAGTCGATAACCGGCCGTCGTGAACAATTTCCGTACAGAGGGCTAGTCGCTGAAACCTTCAATCTCGGTTGCCAAATTGATCCACCAAGCGGCGTACCGATCCCGGACCAATATGAAATGTATAATTTAACCCTCGACCCCCTGGAAGTGGATAATCTTGTCCATCATTCCACCCCGGCCCTCAAGCAAATCCGTCGGCTACTTATGGGACTTTTACGTGAACAGTGCCAAAAGAAGCGGTTATACCCGACTAGCGGGGAGGTTAGTTTATTTAATTTGCTTATAATTCCATCAACCGATACCCAGAGCAGGAAGAAGCAGTGGCGCATTCCCGAGAAAATGCATTAAGATAC
>JAKOSX010000127.1 GCA_029776595.1 Bacillota bacterium
ACCCAGCGTGAATTATAAGGCGTATCTGACGGATGGCTCGGTGCGGGAAATATCCAACCCGGCCGAGATGCCGGCAGCCAATTACCTTGACCATCTGGAAGAGCCGTATGTAAAAGCGACGATCATTTTACCCAGCGACTATGTGGGGCCCATCATGGAACTCTGTCAGGAAAAGCGGGGAATATTTAAGAATATGGAGTACCTGACCGAGTCTCGGGTGATGCTAACCTATGAACTGCCTCTGGCTGAGATTTTATTGGATTTCTTTGACAAATTAAAATCCCGTTCCCGGGGTTATGCGTCGCTGGACTATGAATATCTGGGCCATCGCCCGTCAGAATTGGTGAAGCTGGATATTTTGCTCAACGGGAAGATTGTCGATGCCCTTTCCGCCATCGTCCACCGGGACAAAGCTTATCAGCTGGGGCGGCAGTTGACGGAGAAATTGAAGGAGATCATCCCGCGGCAAATGTTTGAAGTGCCGATTCAGGCTGCGGTGGGCAATAAGGTTATCGCCAGGGAGACCGTGAAAGCATTGCGGAAAGACGTGTTGGCCAAATGTTACGGCGGCGATATTACCCGCAAACGGAAGTTGTTGGAGAAGCAAAAAGAGGGTAAGAAACGGATGAAACAGTTGGGCACGGTGGAGGTGCCCCAGGAAGCGTTTCTGGCCGTGCTTCGCATCGAAGACTAAAAAAGAACCGGAGGAAACTCCGGTTTTTGTTTCAATAATCTACAATTTATTTGGGCAAGCCGGCCGGTTTGATGAAGGGTTTCAGATTATAAAGGCTGGTCATTTGGTCGTCCAGTTGGTTCATTTCCAGGATGGCACAGGCTTCCGGAAATTTGCGGGTCAATTTTTTAATGATCTTTCCCCACCAGTCCAACTGGTTGGTGATGGCGTGGTGACGGTCGACGCAACGATCATTGTCGTGAATGTGGAAATGTTTGATCCGGTTCATTTTGAGCAATGAATCGACGGAAACCCCCGCCTGGAGGGCGTGGCCGATATCCACGGTCAGGCCGAAATGGTTATCGGGAAACAGCCATAAAAGCTCCTGATGGCGAGAACCGTCACTGGTGTTGGGATGGAAGATGGACTCTTTGGGCATGTTTTCCATGAGCACTGTGATCCCCAGGCTTTTGGCGGTTTCCAAGAGCTTGGCGATGGATTCTTCCTCGTAGCGGTAATTTTCGCGGTATATTTCCGGACGGCCCGGTTCCAACGTGGTGGGGTGGATGGTGAACAGCCGGATTTGCAATTCGGAAGCCATTTGCATGGCGCTGATCATCTTCCGGAGGGAAGCGGAGCGCTCTTCCGGGTCCAGGGCGCCCAAGCGGCAGTCCATAAACGGGCCGTGCATGGTGAGCTTAAATTGGTAACGTTCCTGGTAGATGCGGAGCGTCTTGATCTGAGCCGGCGTATAGGCGAAATGAGGCGAGAGAAACCGGGGATCGGCCGGCAACTCAATGACGCGGAAACCGCTGACCACGTTCTTCAAATAATCCGCCAGCGGCATAGTGGACACTAACCGGGAACCGAGACAAAAAGCCATTCCTTGACCTCGTTTCGAAAAAGGATACTTATATATAATGAATATTAGTTTATATCATTACAATATCCTACTGCCGGAGAAACGTCAAGATAAGGGTATTAGGGACTAAACCTGGGTGAGTACATGGGACACAGTGCACAGTTCACAGTATGTGTTACAGGCGCAAAGGGGGTTCATCAGTTTTTTCGAACGTTGATTCAACCTCACCCCGGCCGATGTTGAAGCCGCTTCTAGAGAATCCGGCAATTAATTATGGATGGACGATGAACTGTGAACCAAGAATACTGGACTTTACCTGTCGACTGTCCGACTGATTGTAAGTGGGGTGAACGCATGAAACCCATCGGGATTTATCTGCATTTTCCTTTTTGCAAACGGAAGTGCAGTTATTGTGATTTTAATTCATACAGTGGCTTGGAAGAGCTGATGGACGAATATACGAAGGCGTTGATCCGCCAGATGGAAACGGCGGAGGCCGGACTGGCCGTCCGGTCTCTCTTTTTCGGTGGGGGAACGCCCAGCCTTTTGCCGCCGGACAGGCTGATCGAAGTGCTGGAAGCGGCGGACCGCCGGTTCAAGCTGCTGCCTGAAACGGAAATCACGTTGGAGGCCAATCCGGCGACGGTGACGGCGGAGGCTTTAAAGCGCTTGCGAAATGCCGGATTTAACCGCCTGAGCATCGGCCTTCAGACGTCCCAGGACCGGTTGCTGGAGGCCATTGGCCGGATTCATCGCTGGTCGGATTTTACGGACATATTCCATGGAGCCAGGGAGGCCGGTTTCACCAATATCGGCATCGACTTGATCTTTGGCTTGCCGGGACAGACGACGGCGGACTGGCAGGAGACTTTGGCGGCTGTGACTGCATTGGAACCGGAACACCTGTCCGCTTATGGTTTGCAATTGGAGGAGGGGACGCCTCTTTGGGAATGGGTTGAAAAGGGACAGGTCCGGCTTCCGGCGGAAGAAGAAACCCTGGCGATGATGGAACGGGCGATGAAATTTTTGCCGGAAGCGGGATATGAGCATTACGAGATCTCCAACTATGCCAAACCCGGATATGCCTCCCGGCATAATCTCGGATATTGGCTGGGCGAAGACTATCTGGGATTCGGCGCCGGTGCTACGTCGACATTTAAAGGAAAGCGCTGGACCCATCTGGAAGATCCCGCCGAATATATCCGGCGGGTCGGGGCAGGATTGTCCACCGTTGCCGAGGAGGAACGGTTGGATGAAACGACGCGGGCCGAGGAACGGTTGCTGTTGGGGCTGCGGCTCCGTTCCGGCGTCGGGCTTTCGGAGTTTAAGGAACGGTATGGCCCGGATCTTGCCCGGTCCCTTCACGGTCCTTTGGAGTATCTGATAGGCAACGGTTG
>JAKOSX010000128.1 GCA_029776595.1 Bacillota bacterium
CTCTTCGATATCATTGGGAATATTTTTGATAAACCCCCGCATGAGTATGGCGTTGAAAGGCAGCTGAAACGTTGTGTAGGCAATGACCAGTGAAGCCAGATTACTGATCAAGCCCAGCTTTTTAAAGATGATAAACAACGGGATCAGAAGCATGACACCGGGGATGAATTGCGTACATAACAGTAAAAAGATCATCAGTTGTTTTCCCCGGAAGCGGAACCGGGTTAAGGCATACCCGGCCAAAAGCGAAAAAGTGACAATAAAAGCCACCGTGACGGTCGCGACGATCAGGCTGTTCCGAAAATACCTTCCGAAACCGACGGTATTCCATGTCTCGGTGAAATTTTGAAATGTCACGGGATCCGGCAGATATTTTAAAGGGACTTTCATGATATCCCGTTCGTACTTGAGAGACGTATTCAAAGTCCAGTAAAAAGGGAACAACACAAAAGTCAGAATGGCCGTTAGCGGCAGATGAAGGCTTAAGCACCGGTAAAAACGGTGTCCGATGTTCACGGCTTAATCCTCCTTCCCGAAGCGGCTGGCTTTCAGATACACGGCAGCGAAGATCAACAGGATAAAGAAACCAACCACCATCAAGGCCGAACCGTAACCGAAATTATTGGTGCGAATCGCTTCATTGGCAATATACATGGACAGTGTGGTCGTCAGATTGGCCGGCCCTCCGCCGGTCATCGCATAAATGGTATTCACATTGTTAAACTCCCAAACGACACGAAGCAACGATGATAATATGATGGTCTCTTTTAAATAAGGCAATGTAATTTTCAAAAAGGCCACCCATTTGCCTCCGCCGTCCACCGCACAGGATTCATACAGCTCGCCGGGGATGGTTTGCAAGGCAGCCAACAAAGTAATGGCGAAGAAAGGAATCCCCCGCCAAAGTTCTGCGACGACCACCGCCCAGAACGCCGTATGGACTCCGCCCAGCCAGGCCACGTTAGTTTTTATCCACCCTAACTTGGTTAAGAGATCATTGATAACGCCCATATGTTGGTTATACATCATCGACCACATCAATGCCGTTAAAACGCCGGAAATGGCCCAAGGCGAAAACACCAAAGCCCTTACCAAGCCCCGGCCCTTAAAGGAACGGTTGAGCAGTAATGCAATGGCCAGGCCAATCATTAATTGCAACGATACTTCCCAAAAGACCCACTTGGCCGTCACCGCCAAGCTGGAATAGAACAAAGGGTCATGAAGAATTTGCCGGAAATTGCCCAGTCCGATAAATCCATTGGCCCAAGCCCGGTTGAGAAAGAAGTTATGCAAACTGTAATAAAAGACGGTTCCAACCGGGTATATCATAAAACCTGCAATCAGCACGATGGCCGGAAGCAAAAAAAGATAAGGCAACCCTCTTTTCTTATAACCCTCCGTCAACTCAGCCACCTGCCCCGGAATAAATAAAAACCCTATATAATCATTATTATTGAAGGTAAAACAAGTTAGAATAAAAAATCTTATGGGATTTGTTTGATTTGTTAAGTGAGACCCTCCCCACAAAAGGGGCAGAAAAAAAGAACCAAGTTCATTTCTTGGCTCTATCTGATTTAAAATTACATGACACATTCTTATATTAACCTTGGATATACGGCAGAATATTCTTCTCCACATCCTCTTCCCCGTTCACCGGTCCAATGTTTTTGAAAAGCGACCAAACTTCCGTCAACTCCGCTGCATTTCCGGGTTCCAACGTCTGAAGCGGCCCCAGGGACTCCAATTCCAAAAAGGCATGGTTGGTATAGGTTTCAATATTTACGCCGCCATCCGGGTATACGGCTCCCGTTTGATACAAATGGCGTTTCACAAACAAAAACCCGTCATTGAGATAAGCCATCCATCCTTCCGGAGCGGAAATCCCCAACTTAAACGGCTTTTCTTTGGTTACGTCCTGACGGAGGAGAATATACCGGGAACCCCAGATTACCCGGGAATCGTTCATGTCCGTATACGGCCATAGGGCCAACACCCGGTTGGACAACAAAGGCCCGTTCAAGGCCTCTCGAATCTGGGGAAAGATGGCCACCCCTCCGGTCCGCATCACAGTAATCGCCCACGGCGCCAGCGTCACCGGCCATAGTCCCTGGTTGACCAAACGATGCCCGACGGTAAACTGATGATTCCCGGCATCTAAAGTCAACCGGACGGACTTGGCGATGCCGGTGCCCGGTTCCGCCTTTTGCCGAAGCTCCACACCGTCCGGAATCTGAATCACTTCGATCGGTTCATTGTCCGGAATATACGTCCTGGGAAGCGCTTCCGGACTGTGCCAAAGCCGGTGCCCGCCGTACATACGCCACTCGTCGCCGCCGGTCAGGCCCATTTGCTCCTCCATCTCCCCGAGACAATTGGGGCCGCCGTTGAAACCGCACCGGATGACCCGCGGCCCCACATCCGACGTGACCACAGCCTCCACCGTCCCGTCGGTAACCCGGTAACAATGATTCCACCCTCGATAAGCGATCTTTTCAACCGTAACCACCCGTATCACCCCTGCTCTTTTATTTAAAGAGTACACTGCAGATAGTTCACAGTACACAGTTCACGGTATCAAATTCAATTCAGGGACGAGATCAAGGTCCTGGGCACTGGGTACCGCCTAGGTTTCGGCGGGAACGTGCGGCGTTCCTTCCATCACCTAGAACCCAGAACCCCATACTTAGTCCCTGGAACCCGGTATCCCCGCGTTCCCATCTACTCTTTTGTCAATTTTTCCACCGGCACATAATACTTTTGATACCGTCGGCCCCTTCTGTCCACATATGGCCCTTTACTGTCCTCCACCATCACCGTGGCCCGTTTGGTGATGGCATAGATCATCCCGGTTAAGGCCCGCCCTTCAAAGACAAACCAGACCATATCCCCCGGTTTCAGGCCATACTTTTCCCGGGCAATAGCGCCGGGAGTAGGCAAACGGTGACAACTTTCGGTATGGCCGAAAATGCGAAACGCCATCGTTTTAAAACGGGACCCTCTGCAATTGGAACGATGAAAATAGATGAATTCCAGCACATGGCAGAGTTCATGCTCAAAGACGATTTGCAACGCTTCCAGCGGATGATGTGTTACAATCCCCGAAACGGTTTTATCCCCCGGCAACTCATGATAACGCAAGAAAAAATCAAGGCCCATCCGGACCTCGATCACCACCGTTTCCGGCCGGAGCCGCCCAATATTTTTAGGGCACAACGTTTTCCCGGCGCTCCGGGTCAATCGGGAAGACAACGAAAACTTCAGTTTCCCGGGAAACACATGCTCAAACCGGTTTTCAAAAAAATCTCATTATACAACCGGAACAAAAGTTCCAGATCGGATACAGCCAAACGGGTAACATCTTCCGTCGGAACATTCCGGGAGATGCTCATGAATCTTCGGGCGATCTCCGCCCGTTTCCCGGTAATCGTTTCCGGCGAATATTGAATCAAATATAGTTCTTCCACCATCATTCGCTCATTTCAATGGAATTAAATGATAGTTCCGGCTGCCCAAACCGATTTTCTCCGCATATTCCAGCGTATACCGTCCCCGTTTAAAAACCCGCCGGTTAACCTTCTTCTCAATCTGATCCAGACAGGCCTGGTCCAGCGCCACCGGATCCGTCGATCCCAACACACCCACATCCGGAAGGAACGGGCGCATGGAATGGCCGGCGCAGTCGCAGTCCCTCGTAATATTGAAAGCGAATGTGATATACATCACCGATTTGTCCTTGGCTGCCGCATAAGCGTATTCCGCCAGCCGGCCGAAGAATGATCCCGATATGGAAGCCAAAAAGTTATTGGCAATGGCATGGTACGGGCATACCGCCGTACAGGAGGCGCATCCGATGCACTTTTCCCGGTTGATTCGGGCTTTTTTAGCCATAACTATCGCATCTGCCGGGCATTTTTTGGCGCAGAACCCGCAGGTTTTACACTTCCACTGTTTCACATTGGGAATGGCATTGCAGTGTTGATCGAGCTTTCCGCCCCGCGCCGCAAATCCCATGGCCAACTGTTTGACGGCCCCGCCAAACCCGGCCAACATATGCCCTTTGAAGTGGCTCAATACGATCAACTGTTTTTGCCTGGCCAATTCTTTGGCAATCTTGCAACGCTTGAAATATTTTTGATCGATCTCAACCCATTCAAATTCTTCTCCGTGTTCCCCGTCGGCGATGATCACCGGCAACCGGGTAAATCCATGGTCTTTTGCCAGCCTTTCATGTTCGGTGCGGGTGGTTCGCTCCCCCAAATACAGTACATTGGTTTCGATAAACGCCGAATCAATCCGGCGTTCCTGCAGATAGTCGATGATCCCGTCATAATTCTCCGGCCGGATGAAAGTGGTATTTCCCTTCTCCCCAAAATGGACTTTCAGCGGGACGAACTTCTTCAATGCAATATTCTCCGCTGCAATCATCCGGTCCAGAATGTCAACAGCCGCCTGTCGGACAGCGGCCGTATCGTTAATTGTGTCGATCGGTATAAAATATACGTTTGCCATTATCTCCATCCTTTTTTAATTAAATTATAAACTTTTGCCAATTGATGTCAATAGAACAATCCTTCACGGACTGAGCGGGCGCCTCCCGGCATTGGCGCCTGCCAGCAAGAACGTCAAACTTCCCTCCGATAATGATTTCGACCGCCGGTTGAAGGACGCATTAGCCAAAGCCATCCGGGAAAGTTTAATAAAAAAATCCGCACGGGAGATAAAGGATGGAAAATAAAAAAATCTTTATCATCGCCGATGCAGCAGGATACGGCGAACATTATCACGTGGGAGACGAGGCCATGACCGAAGTGGCCATCCACCGTTTATCCGACATCGTCGGAAAAGAGAATCTGATTTTGGCTTGTCCTCATCCCCGGACGGCCGCCAAAGCATATGGCGTTAAAACCGTGTGGCTTCCGATGCACAGCATAAAAACCTGGATAATGTTGATCCTGCTCACGCCGATACCCACCTGATATCGCGTCCTCCGGTTATTATGGCACCTGTCCCAGGCAAACATCGTATTTAAATCCGGCGGAGGAAACATCAACGGTAAATCCTCCAAATTCCCCGTTTTGTCCCTGGCACGGAAGTGGAATAAACCCATCATCGTGGTCAGTCAAACCATCGGCCCCTTGGGGCCCAATCACCGAAGCGTCTTGCAATGGCAATTGGAAAACGCGCTTTGGATCGGCGTCAGGGACCGCTCTTTCTCCCGGCGACAATTGGGGCTGAACGTCCATTTTACCATGGATGACGCAGCCTTCTTGACGCCCCAACATAATGCGGTCACCTGCGATATCGTTGCTTCCCGCAAAAACCTCGTCGGCATCTCCTATTCAAAACTGAAAAATCATGCTCCGGATAGATTTAAAACCTTAATCGAAACAACCCGAAAGATTACTGCGGAACTCAATGGTACCGCCGTCCTCATTCCGCACCACGGTCCTTATGGCCGAGGCGATCTGAAAATCATCGCCACCATCAAGGCGCAATGGCCGGACCCCAACGTCATCGCCCTCACCAAAATCCAACCGGCCAAGGCTGTCCTGGCCCTCACCGGAAGCATGCGGCTGGTGCTGGCTACCCGCTACCATGCGGTTATTTTCGGCCTGACCATGGGAGTACCGACGGTGGGGATCTATTCTGACGCCTATACCGAGGCCAAACTGCGGAGCGCTTATGAGCAATTCGGGATGGAACCCGCCGTCATTTCCATAACCGAAGTTGAAACCGAGCTGATCCCTTTGGTTAAAAAGGTTTTATCAGCCGGTTCCGGTTTGAAGGATGCAGTAGAAAGAACATTACAGGAGCGCTTGGATGAGAATTTAGCACCCTACCGGCTCATCAAAGGATATCTTGGATACCTGAGAAACAATGAATAACCAACAAATTTTCATGCAAAAGACAAACCCGCCATGGACGGCGGGTTCCGCAGTTTCGATTCCGGACGAATCAATGCAAGAACGTTGGATCGATTTTTTGTTATTGATTCGAACCGGCCATATTCGCAATCCATTGCTTCAATGCATCGATCTCTTCCTTCATCTGTTGGATTTCCCTTTGTTGTTTCTGGTTTTCATCTTTCTGTTTTCTGACTTCGTCCTGAAGTTTCCTGTTCTCATCCTGCAGCTGCTGAATTTGGGCTTGCATCGTGACGCTATCGCAGTTATCCAAAGTCGTTTTTTCCTCTGCGTCCCGCCTGTTACTCTTCCCAAACTTCCAGGCCAACCCCAGATTCCCCATGCCCTCACTGCCGCTGGCATTATATCCCGAAGCATCCGCATTGGCTCCCAAAGCCGTACTGGATTCACTGGTAGCTTTCGCCCCGGTACCGATGGCCGTGGTATTTTCAATATATTCGAAGAAAATTAACGATTAGCCATCCGGGTAATCAGGCAACCAATTGATCTCTCCGCTTGGATCACCGGATACCGCTCCCTTACCTATAGCGATACTTCCGCTATTATAGGCGATGGATTCAATCCCTGCAGCCATACTGTCGGTCCCTTTGGCGCTGGATTTGTTTCCCAACGCAATGCTGTTGGTGCCGCGGTGTTCGGATTCACTCCCCACTGCTATATCATTGTCGTTATAAGCAAGCGAATTGTAACCAATGGCAATAGCGTTTAAATAGTATGCTTTTGCATTGTTGCCATAAGCTATGCTGTTATAGCCTTCAGCCACCGCCTGAGACCCCATAGCGATGCTGAAATCCGCAGTAGCCCTTGAAAATACTCCCATTGCAATGCTATTATTCGCATTTGTATGTGTATATGAATAATCTCCGATCGCAAGACTATATTCTCCTTTAGCCGTAGCTTGGTCGCCAATTGCTACACTATAACGCTTTTCACTACTCTGATCTATTTTAAACACCGACAAATTTTTGTCAATTGACAATCCTGCTGAATTTTGCGGTTGATCATGATGGTTTTTTAAACTGCAGAAAACATTTATTTAGACATTCACGATATGCTATAATGAAACTAAAATAACTACATAAAGGTCTTTCATCTTCAGTGACGGGCCCATACTAAGCTCCAAATGAACCATACATTATTTGTCACGGAGGTTCTTCCCATGTCACTTTTCACTGTTCAATCCTGTATTGCCGAAGAATCAGAATTGCAATTTTCGGGCTTTTCCAATGAAACGGCCCTGAAACTCGGCCTGTTCATTGCGGAACGGGCTCGGAAGGAAAACAAAAAAATAGCCATCGACATCGAGCGTCACGGCCAACAACTGTTTCATTATGCCATGGAAGGAACCACCCCGGACAATGACCAGTGGATCATCCGCAAGAAAAACGTGGTCAACCGATTTCACAAAAGCTCGATGCATGTCCGGTGTATCCTGCAGGAAGCGAAAATGGACATCGAGACCAAATACTTTCTCAACCCCAAGGAATACTCAGCCCACGGCGGTTCTTTTCCGCTAATTATTAAAGGAGTTGGCACCGTCGGAGCCATTACCGTCTCCGGCTTACCCCAAGAAGAAGACCACGCACTGATGGTCTCCTGTCTCAGGGAATTTCTTCAAATTAATGAAGGATTTGATCCAACTGCCGGTTGAGATCCATCATCTCCAATGCGGTGATAGCTGCATCCCAGCCTTTATTTCCGGCCTTGGTCCCGGCCCGTTCGATGGCCTGTTCGATACTGTCGGTGGTTAAAACGCCAAATACCACCGGCACTTCGGTTTGCAGCGATACCGCGGCGATGCCTTTGGATACTTCGGCCGCCACATAGTCAAAGTGAGGGGTCGCCCCGCGAATCACGGCTCCCAAGCAAATGACGGCGTCAAACCTTCGGGAAGCGGCCAATTTTTTCGCAGCCAACGGTATTTCGAAAGCGCCGGGAACGCGGACCACGATAATCTGGTCGTCCTTCATACCGTGGCGTTTCAACGCATCCAACGCCCCCTCCAAAAGATGTTCCGTGATGAAACTGTTAAACCTTCCGATAACCACTGCAACCTGATAATCACCGGCATGCAACTGCCCTTCAATCATTCTCATCTTCTTTTTCCTCCTGTCACAAAATATGCCCCAACCGGGTCCGCTTCGTTTCCAAATAATACTGATTGGCCGGCCGGGAAGGCATCTTCAACGGCACCCGCTCCGCAATTTCCAGGCCGTGGCCGCTCAACCCCACAATTTTCCGGGGATTGTTAGTCAAGAGACGAATCTTACGCAAGCCCAGGTCCCGCAGGATCTGGGCCCCGACACCATAATCCCGCAAATCGTCCTTAAATCCCAATGCCTCATTGGCAGCCACCGTATCCAACCCCTGATCCTGCAGCTGGTAAGCTTTGAGTTTATTGATGAGCCCGATCCCCCGGCCTTCCTGGCGCAGGTAAAGCAGGACCCCGCATCCTTCCGCTGCGATTTGCGCCATGGCTGCGTGCAACTGTTCGCCGCAGTCGCATCGGTAGGACCCCAACGCATCGCCGGTCAGGCATTCCGAATGGACGCGCACCAAAGGGGTTTTCCCTTCCACGTCTCCGAGCACCAAGGCAATATGTTCTTCCTGCCCGTACTTGGTCCGGTAACCGATCATCCCAAACTTCCCGTATTGGTTGGGGAGCCAGGTCTCCGCCTCCCGTCGAACCAATTTTTCAGTCAGGCTGCGATAAGCGATTAAATCCGCTACGCTGATAATCTTCAGCCCGTGTTCTTTAGCAAAGCGCTCCAAATCATCCCGTCGGGCCATAGTCCCGTCCTCATTCATAATCTCACAAATCGCTCCCGCCGGTTCAAATCCGGCCAACCGCGCCAGATCGACGGCTGCCTCCGTATGGCCGGCCCGGACCAACACCCCGCCTTCTCTGGCGATTAGCGGAAACACATGGCCGGGACGGTTAAAATCGGAAGGGACCGCATCCGGCCTGGCCAACGCCTGAATCGTTGCCGCCCGTTCCGCCGCGGAGATCCCTGTGGTCGTTTGGCGGTAATCGACACTGACCGTGAAAGCCGTCCGCATCTTCTCGGTATTTTCCTCAGGGATCATCAAGGGCAGTTCCAATCGTTTGGCCTGCTCTTTGGTAATGGCCACACACAGCAGCCCGCGACCGTATTTGATAAAGAAATTGGCCGCCTCCGGGGTCATCATGGCCGCCGGCATCACCAAGTCCCCCTCATTTTCCCGATCTTCGTCGTCCACCACAATGATCATTTTGCCGGCTTTCAAATCCTCAATGGCTTCCATGACCTTTTCCATACGACACCCTCCTCACCTGTAATAACCATGCTGTTTTAAAAATTCTATCGTAATACCCTCCTTCTCCAGCACGTTCCCTTTGTCCGTATGCCGTTTCAGCAACATATCCGTTTCAACATTGAGATAATCCCCCGGCTTCAAATATTGAAATCGGGTTTGGCTGAACGTATGGGGAATGAGCGAAACCACCACTGCATGCTTCTCCATATCCTGCACCGTCAGGCTAACCCCGTCCAGCGCGATGGACCCCTTCACCACCACACTATCCATTAATGCCTTAGGCAACCCCACTGTGACGATAACCGCATTCCGTTCCTTTCGCATCTTCATCAAGGTCCCGACGCCGTCCACATGGCCGGTGACCAGATGGCCCCCCAACGGAGCTCCCATCCTGACCGCCGGCTCCAGATTGACAAAATCTCTAAGTTTTAAATATTTTAAATTGGTATCCTCCAATGTCCGGGGCATCACGTCAGCCTCAAACCATTGCTTCCCTTTGGAAGCCACCGTCAGGCACACGCCGTTCACCGCCACGCTGTCGCCTAGGCTCAAAACTTCCGCATTCCCGGATCCAATTTTCAACTTGTATTGACGGCCGGCCGTCCGCCGTTCCAATACTTGGCCGACCTCCTGAACCAGTCCGGTAAACATCCGACCCCTCCTTTCCGCTAAAGATTAGCATACCCATGGACCACAAAATCTTCGCCGCACCGCCTGACGGATTCTAATTTTATCGGCTTTTTCTCCGCCAACGCCGGAAGGCCTTTTCCGCCTAAAACCCCGATGGCCCCGTCTCCGCCGATCCAAAACGGCGCATAGAAGAGATAATACTCGTTGACCAGGCCCGCTTCCACAAAAGCGGCAAAAACCTGATGCCCGCCTTCCACTATAACCGATTGAACCCCCATGTGGCCTAAGGTCTCCAAAACCTCCCGGGGCTCCGGCCGTTCCGAAGTCTTTGCCCGGAAAACTCTTACTCCCCGTCCGGTTAAAGCATTTTCCTTGTCGATTGGCGCATTTACCGAGCAAAACACCACCAAATTATCGGGGGATTCCCGGACCAGACGGCTCTCCACGTTTAGCGACAATTGACTGTCCAGCACCACTTTCAAAGGCTGGCGCCGCTCCGGATTCCCCCATCTGCAGGTCAAGCGGGGATTGTCCTTGGCGGCCGTACCGCTGCCGATCAGTATGGCTCCGGCATGGGCCCGCAGTTGTTGGACTTTCTCCCGGGACTTGGCACCGGTTATCCACTGGGACTCCCCGTTGGCCAAAGCGATCTTCCCGTCCAGGCTCATACCGGCCTTAAGAATGACCCAGGGAAGCCCGGTACGACAATGATGGAAATAAGCCCGGTTTAAAGCAACGGCCTCATCTTTCCAAGGGCCCTCCGCCGTCGTTATCCCTGCTTCCGCCAACTTCCGGGCTCCCCCTCCGGCCACGTGCGGATTGGGATCGGCGACGGCATAACAGACCTTCCCGATACCGGCCTTAATAATCGCTTCCGTACAAGGAGGGGTCCGGCCAAAATGGTTACAAGGCTCCAGCGTCACATAAAGCGTGGCTCCTTGGGGATCAACCTTACAGCGCCTGAGAGCTTCCACCTCCGCATGGGGATAACCCGGTCCCCGGTGCCACCCTTCGCCGATGACCATGCCATCTTTGACGATGACCGCACCCACCATCGGATTGGGATAAACCCGCCCGTATCCTTTTCTGGCCAATGCCAAAGCCCGTTTCATTGCCTGTTCGGATGATACAGCCATAAAAAAACCGCCCTTCGGATAAACCTTCAGGACGGAAAAAGACAAAAAGAAAAACACCTTCTCCCATCCAGACTGTACTGTCGGCTTTGGAATCTTACCAAATCAACCGCTGATGCGGCTCGCGGGCTACGCCGTTAAAGACGATTACCGCCGGTTCGGACTTGCACCGATCCTGAAGGTTTATGATTAATCGCTATTCATTTTATTTAATATTATAATCGTCTATC
>JAKOSX010000129.1 GCA_029776595.1 Bacillota bacterium
CCAATATTAACGGTAACGCTACGTATTCAGATGAGATTTGTCCATACGGGATGGCATTTTATAGTTTAACTTCCAATGTGAAAACCATCAAATTGAACTGGAAAGGTTCGATTCAAGGCGTAGGATTTGCCCTGAATCGCTGAGCCCGACGGTGACCGGTCAAGACGTAAGGAGGGACATCCTATGTTCTTCCTTACGTCTTATTTATTGAAAGAGGTGATTTGATGGCCGGAAACAGGATGACCGTTTTTTTCTTCAGTCTGTTGGTGTTGGGCGTAGCCATACATAGCCGGTGTCTGGCAAAACCGCATTCGGCACAGATGTTTGACATCTTTGATGAAACGAAGATACATTGGGAGACCCCGTACCGGGAAAACGGACCCTCGTTTATCCGGGTCGGGCGGCAGCCAAGTTCGGACGGTTTCATTTTTGGCATGTATCGATGGGGACGGCCGAGGCATCTTGGTTACCCTTGAGGCGCCGGAAGGCGGTGAAAGGCCGGCGGTCCGCCAAAAGCTCCTGGTGGCGGTGGAGGGAGAGAAAGCAGTGCTTTTCCAATTACGGCTGCCGTTGTTTGGCTCTAAGCAACCGGTCCGGCTGCAACCGGTGATTGCGGTACGCGCGGAGGAATTGTTCGGGGTATTGCCGAAACCTGTTGTCCCGGAGCTATCGGACGGTTATAATAAGGTCCGGGGGCGTCACAGTGCTTTTCCACGAACGCCAACCGTCAATGATTCAAAAAGGCATCTCCTGTTTATGGCCGTTGGCTACGGTGAAAACCGATGCCTTGATAAAAGGAATGCAACGCGTATTGTGAAGAGAGTATTCTCCCTAAAGGAGAAATTTAGCCGTTGTGGAATACATTTGTAGATAAAATTATATTTTTCAATCCTTTTATTTATCCTAATAAGGCTGAGCTATCTTTCGGCGTTTTATAGGAGGAAAAATGGTTGAAAAATATCATGTCATTATCATTGGCGGCGGGCCGGCCGGGATCTTCGCTGCGTTGGAATTGACCTGGGATCCTTCATTGAAGGTGCTCATTCTGGAAAAAGGGCGAAATCTTGCGGAACGCCGTTGTGTTTCCAAAGAAAAAGGCGTCGAATGCGTCGGCTGTTCTCCCTGTAGCATCGTATGCGGCTGGGGCGGAGCCGGGGCTTTTAGCGACGGTAAGTTAACGCTGTCGACGGAAGTCGGCGGCTTTTTGGATGAATATGTGCCCAAAGCCAAACTTCATCAATATGTCCGGATGGTCGATGATATTTATTTACGGTATGGGGCTCCGGCCCAGGTCTTCGGTACCGATGACGAGGCTGTCGCCAGGATCGAAAAACAAGCGGTTTTGGCTGATTTGCGTTTAATCCCTTCCCGGATCCGCCATTTGGGGACGGGGCGCTCTTAGGAAGTGCTCCAGGCGATGCAGGATGCCCTGGTTCAACGGGGCGTGGCCATCGAAACCGGAGTTGAAGTCACTGAAATCTTGGTGGAATCCGGGCGGGCAACCGGAGTCCGTACCAAGGATGGTCGGGAAATTCGGGGAGATTACGTCATTGTTGGGCCGGGACGCCAAGGTGCCGACTGGTTGGTGAAAGAGGGTAAACGGTTAAAACTCCATTCCATCGTTAATCCGGTGGATATAGGGGTCCGGGTGGAGCTTCCGGCCGAAGTGATGGAGGAGTTGACATCCACCGTCTTTGAAGCAAAGTTCATTTATTATTCCCGGACCTTTGAGGATCGGGTCCGTACTTTCTGTATGTGTCCTCACGGTGAAGTGGTGATGGAGAATAATGACGGTTTGATTACGGTGAACGGCCACAGCCATGCGGAGCGGAAGACGTCCAATACCA
>JAKOSX010000130.1 GCA_029776595.1 Bacillota bacterium
CGGCGGATTAAACGGGGCGGTGGTTGCGTATTCGGGAGGAGTGGACAGCAGCCTCTTGGCGTTCGTCGTCCATCAGGTTTTGGGGGACCGGGCGCTGGCGGTGACTGCGGTTTCGCCCACCTATCCCCGGCAACAGTTGGATGAGGCGGTTTCTTTGGCCCGTCACATAGGCATGAGACATCAGGTCATTGAGACCGATGAGTTTGAAGATGCCCAATTTGTGGCCAATTCTCCGGATCGGTGTTATTACTGTAAGTCGGCATTGTTCAGGGAATTGTTGCGGTTGAAGGATGAAAACGGTTTTGAGGCGGTCCTTGACGGAGCCAATGTGGATGACTTGGGGGATCATCGGCCGGGACACCGGGCGGCATGCGAAATGGGAGTGCGCAGCCCGTTACAGGAGGCAGGCCTGACGAAAGCGGAGATCCGTGCTTTGGCCAAGCAGTTGGAGCTGCCGGTCTGGGATAAACCGGCTTATGCTTGTCTGGCGTCGCGGATTCCTTACGGTCAAACCATTACGCCTGAGGCTTTAGAACGGATCGATGCGGCGGAGCGGTTTCTGAGGGGGTTGGGCTTTACCGAGTTCCGAGTGAGGGACCATTATCCCATTGCCCGGGTGGAAATCGGCCAATCCCAGTTGGATAAGGCCTGGTCTGAGCGGCGCTTAATCTCCGAAGAGCTGCACCGGTTGGGATTTGTCTATGTTGCACTGGACCTGGACGGATTCCGGTCGGGAAGTATGAATGCGGTTTTAAATAAGTAATGTTCATTTATATAATGAAGCCCCGGTTGGGAACCCGGGGCTTTTGATTTAGGGAGTAATAATTTTACATTCTAAACCGTCCAAGGCACTTTTGATTAGAGCTTCTTTGTCTAAGGCCGCTTCGTGTTGGAGCACTTTCTCCAAACGGGGTTTGGTCGCCGGGTTTTTAGGCAGGAAGACGGTGCAACAGTCCTCGTATGGAAGTATCGATGTTTCGTACGTTCCAATTTTTTCGGCCATATTGATGATGTCCATCTTGTCCATGGCGATTAGCGGCCGAAAGACCGGTATATCTACAGCGGCATTGGTCACGTGGAGGCTTTGCAGGGTTTGGCTTGCCACTTGGGAGATGTTTTCTCCGGTGATCAGCGCCTCACAATGGTTGTGGGCTGCAACCCGGGCTGCGATGAACATCATAAAACGGCGGGAGAGGATGGTGAATAATTCTTCAGGGCATTTCTCCCGGATGGCCGTTTGAATCTCCAACAGGTTAATGTGGTATAGCTTGATGCGCCGGCAATAAAGGCTCAGTATCCTGGCCAGCTCTTCCACTTTTTCTTTGGCCCGTTCGCTGGTAAACGGGTAGCTGTGAAAATGAATGGCTTCCAAGATTAATCCCCGTTTGGCCATCATCCAGCCGGCGACGGGGCTGTCGATTCCCCCGGAGAGCAGGAGTAATCCTTTACCGCTGGTACCGTAGGGGAGGCCGCCGTATCCCGGCACTTTTTGGGAGTAGACATAGGCATAATCCCGGACTTCGACATAAACGGTGAGATCGGGGTTGTGGACGTCTACGGTCAATTGGCCGTCGAACCGTCTCAAGATACAGGCGCCGATCTCTCTTCCGATCTCCTGGGAATCCAGGGGATATTTTTTATCGCCCCGCTTGGCCTGGGCTTTAAAGGTCTTGATTTTCCCCCGTTTCATGGCGTTTTCCGTTTCCGCCACGGCGGCGGCGGCGATTTCATCAAATTGAGTGCTGCAACGGGTGGCGGGACTGACGGAAACCACCCCGAAAACTACGGCGGCTTTGGTCAGGACCGGTTCCGCCGGAGTGCCGTTCAGCTCGATATAAATCCGGCTATCCTTTTTATAATAGGTGAGATTGGGGTATTCCTGCAGACGGAGTTTCAGGTTGTCGACGAGTTTATCTTCAAAGAATCCCCGGTTACGCCCTTTCAGGCTGATTTCTCCATAACGGACGATAATAACGTGATCCATGGTTTATCCCCTCCACCCGGTGATCCGACGAATTGAAGCCACATGATGCTTTAACTTTTCGATGACGTAATCGAGTTCGTCCTGGCGGTTAAAGCTGCTAAAACTGATACGGATGGTGCCTTCGGCTTCGTCCGGGCTTAACTGTAAGGCCTCCAGGACATGATTTCGGCTTTTCTTTTTAGAGGAACAAGCGGACCGGGTCGCTACATAAATGCCGTCTTGTTCCAGCGAGTGCAGTAAAACCTCGCCGCGGATGCCTTTAAACGAAACGCTTAAAATGTGCGGCGCAAACTGGGGAGATATCGGGCTGTTAATCCGGACGCCGCTGATTTCCTTCAATATGCCGTTGATCACAGATGCTTTCAATTGATTGAGTTTGTCCATGTTTTCGGAGAGACGGGCCTCGGCCCAAGCGGCGGCGGTGCCCATTCCCACGATGGCCGGGGCGTTTTCGGTTCCCGGGCGGAGATTGCCTTCTTGGCCTCCACCGAACATCAAGGGAGCCAACCGGACGCCTTTTTTGACGAAGAGCCCACCGATGCCTTTCGGCCCGTGAAATTTATGGGCACTGACCGACATCAGATCGACGGCGGTTGACGGGAGCGGGATTTTCCCGAAAGCCTGGACCGCGTCGGTGTGAAACACCGGCTTTTCGTCGCAGGCTTCGATCAGCCGGGCGATTTCGGCGATCGGCTGTATGCTGCCGATTTCATTGTTAACGGTCATAATGCTGACCAGGGCCGGATGGTCGTCCAGAGCTTTCTTAAATTCGTCCAAATCGATGAACCCTTGGGCATCGGTTCGGATATAAATCACTTTCCTTCCGTTTTTCTCCAAATGTTTAAATATGTTCAGCACTGAAGGATGCTCGATGGCCGAGGTAACCAGGGGGCGTGATGTGTCCCGGATGGTGCTCAGGCTTCCGAAGATGGCCAAATTATTGGATTCGGTCCCGCCGGACGTGAAAATGACATCGTGGTTACCTGTATTAAACAAAGATGCCACTTGGGAACGGGCCTTTTTGACGGCGTGTTCCGCCTCCAGGCCGCGCCGGTGGAGAGCGGAGGGATTACCGTAGTTCTCGGTCATCATGTGGTTGACCGCGGCAACGACTTCATCCAAGGGTTTGGTGGTGGCGCTGTTATCGAGATAAATTTCCATGATCGGTCTCCTTTAAGTGCTTCGAAATACCGTGATGACTGTCTTCTGCTATTTTACCATAAATCCCATCCGGAGTTTCAATATTTCGCGAATTATTCTATGCTTGACGGCGATGCCAGGATATGTTAAAATCATCATTAATATTATTAATTCCATGAGATTAATAGGAATTAAAGTTGAATACGTTGCTTGGATATACTCTTATCAAGAGAAGGGGAGGGAACGGCCCGATGAACCTTCGGCAACCTGGAAGCCGCAGGTGCCAATTCCGGCAGGGAAACCTGAAAGATGAGAGGGTATGGTATATGAAATAAAACCTCTTCCCTCTGCTTCGGGAAGAGGTTTTTTATGATACAGGGGATAGGAGGTAAAACATGAAGATTGAAACCAGGATTACGCATGCCGGTTTGTGTACGGACGAGCGCACGGGAGCCATCAGCACGCCGATTTATCAGACCGCCACTTTTCGCCATCCGGCCGTGGGACTTTCCACCGGCTACGATTATTCGCGGACGGTGAACCCCACCCGACAGGTGTTGGAGACGGTGATGGCCGATTTGGAAGGAGGCCATCGGGGATTTGCCTTTGCGTCGGGGATGGCGGCCATCACCACGGTTCTCATGCTGTTTTCCAGCGGTGATCATTTGCTGGTATCCGATGACCTTTACGGCGGGACGTATCGGGTATTGGAACGCAATTTCCGCCAATTTGGGTTAACTGCGGATTATGTGGATATGAGCAAGCTTGAGAACATTGAGGCAGCCATCATTCCCGGCCGTACCAAAGCGGTGTTGATCGAAACGCCGACCAATCCGTTGATGAAAATCACCGATCTGGCGGCCGTCAGCGCCTTGGCACGTTCCAAAGGGCTTTTGACGATAGTGGATAA
>JAKOSX010000012.1 GCA_029776595.1 Bacillota bacterium
GGTTTAAAGGGAAACCGGAATATGTGGTTAACCTGATGCGGTTTATCGCTCAGGAATTACGGGAGATCATGGCGGAGCTCGGTTTCAGGACCGTTAATGAGATGATCGGGCAGACCGATTGTCTGGAACCCAACTCCGAAGGGATGAACTGGAAGACGCAAAAAGTGGATTTGTCCAATTTGTTATATCGCCCGGAAATCCCGGCAGGTTTCGCCGGTTATCAACAGGAATCCCAAAATCTCCATCTGGAGAAGACTTTGGATGTCCGGGAAATCCTTCCTTTGGTCCGCCCGGCTATCGAATATGGGAAAAAGGTTACCGCACAATTGCCTATCTGCAATATTCACCGGACGGTAGGGACGTTGACCGGAAGTGAAGTCACTCGCCGGTACGGGTCTGACGGATTGCCCGAAGATACGGTTCAACTCCATTTCTATGGTTCGGCCGGGCAGAGTTTCGGAGCTTTCCTGCCGCGCGGAATCACCATGACGTTGGAGGGAGATGCCAACGACTATATCGGTAAAGGGCTGTCTGGAGGTAAGATTATCGTTCGGCCGCCGAAAGAGTCTAAATTTGCAGCGGACCGCAACGTGATCATCGGTAACGTGGCCTTCTACGGCGCTACCAGCGGCGAGGCCTATATCAGCGGCTTGGCCGGTGAACGGTTCTGCGTCCGGAACAGCGGCGTCAATGCCGTTGTCGAAGGCGTCGGCGACCACGGATGTGAATATATGACCGGCGGACGCGTGGTGGTGCTGGGGGAAACAGGGCGTAATTTCGGCGCCGGGATGTCCGGAGGCATCGCGTATGTCTTGAATGAAGACGGCGGTTTCCCGGGACGTTGCAATATGGAGATGATCAACTTGGAATCGCTGACGGATCCGGAGGAGATCAAAGCGGTTAAAGAGATGATCAGGCGTCATGTCGAATATACCGGCAGTTTGAGAGCAAGGGCCATTTTGGAACATTGGGAAGATTATTTGCCGTTGTTTGTCAAAGTCATTCCCCATGATTATCAACGGATGTTGTCGATATTGAAGAATATCGAAAAAACGGGACTCAGCGGAGAAGAAGCCTTTATGGCGGCGTTTGAACAAAACAAAGAAGATTTGAAGCGGGTAAGCGGCAATTAGGCGCCGGTTAAGGCCTGGCAGTTGAAGGCCGACAAAGAACGGAGGTATGAATAACGATGGGGAAAGCAACCGGTTTTTTGGAATACCGGCGGTATGAAGCTGAAGATCGTCCGGTTGAAGAAAGGCTGAAAGACTGGAACGAATTTCATAACAGACTGCCGGATATCGACCAGCGGATACAGGGAGCCCGGTGTATGGATTGTGGTATTCCGTTTTGCCATACCGGCATTCTCTATCAGGGAATGGCGATGGGTTGTCCGCTGAATAACCTGATTCCGGAATGGAATGACTTGGTTTACCGCGGACGCTGGCGTGAAGCATTGGCGCGGTTGGAAGCCACCAATAATTTTCCCGAGTTTACCGGGAGGGTTTGTCCGGCTCCGTGCGAGGGTTCCTGCACGTTGGGGTACGGTGATCGCCCGGTGACGATTAAGAACAATGAATGGGCCATTATTGAGAAGGCCTTCGCTGAAGGCTGGATCGTTCCCCGGCCTCCCCAATTCCGGACCGGAAAGAAAGTGGCCGTGGTCGGATCGGGCCCGTCCGGATTGGCCTGTGCAGCAGAATTGAACCGAGCCGGCCATTGGGTTACCGTTTTTGAACGGGCGGATCGCATCGGCGGCCTGCTGATGTACGGGATTCCCAATATGAAATTGGATAAGGCCATCGTGGAACGCCGGGTGAAATTGATGGAGGCCGAAGGTATCCAATTTGTTGCCGGCGTGGATGTGGGGAAGGATTACCCTGCCAATCAACTGGTGGAAGAGTTCGATGCCGTCGTTTTATGCGGCGGAGCCACCAAACCGCGGGACCTGTCGGGTCCCGGACGGGAACTCAAAGGGGTTCATTTTGCCATGGAGTTTCTGAAGGCCAATACCCAAGCGCTCCTGAATTCGGAAGAAACGCCGTTGTCGGCGAAGGATAAAGACGTGATTGTCATTGGCGGCGGCGATACGGGAACCGACTGTGTGGCCACTGCCTTGCGCCAAGGGTGCCGCAGCGTCAACCAATTTGAAATTGTACCTCAGCCTCCGAAGGAAAGAGCAGCGGATAATCCGTGGCCCCAATGGCCTAAGGTCTTTAAGGCCGATTACGGCCATGAAGAAGCGATGTATCGCTTTGGATCCGACCCGCGCCACTACTGTATCAGTACCAAACGTTTCGAAGGAGATGCCAACGGCAATATTAAAGCGGTGCATACCGTGGAAGTTGTCTGGGAAAAAGACAGTGAAAACCGTTGGCGTTTTACGGAAGTTCCTGGAACCGAAAAAGTATGGCCTGCAGGGATGGTTCTTTTGGCTATGGGATTTCTCGGGCCGGAAGATTATCTCCTGGAACAGCTGGGCCTGGAGCGAGACAGCCGTTCCAATGTGAAAACCGATGCTGATAAATACCATACCAGCCGTCCCGGAGTCTTTACAGCCGGGGATATGCATCGGGGCCAAAGTTTAGTGGTATGGGCCATTCGGGAAGGGCGCAATGCGGCCCGGGAATGCGACCGATACCTTATGGGTGGTGGTTCTTGTGAAAGGTACCGAGGAGAAAGCGATTAAGGTTAAAGCGGTTGAGAAAACCTTGCGCCTTTTGGAAATTTTAGCGGAACATGATACGCCGCTTCCTTTAACACGATTGGGTCAAATCACCCACATGAGCTTGAGCACAGTCCATCGGTTGCTCAACACCTTGTGCAGCAGCGGTTTTGTGGAGCGGGAACCGGTGACGGGGCATTATCGGCTGGGACTTAAAGCGTTTCTCATCGGCAATGCCGCGTTGCAAAATGTTTCTCTGCGCCCTACGGCTCTGGAAATGATGCAGGTGTTGGCGGAAGAAGTTAAGGAATCGGTATATTTGGCGGTTTTGTCGCAACATGATGTGATATATTCCGACGCAGTACGGCCGGCGGGCCCGATCCAGTTCGGAATCCAGACCGGAATACCCCTGCCGGCTTATGAAACCTGCTCCGGACGGTTATTGTTGGCCTATCTGCCTGCGTCGGAGCAGGAGATGGTGTTGGAAAAGTTGAAGTCATCCGGAAATCAGGTATTTGGGGAGTTACGGGAAGAACTGAAGCAAATTCGCGAAAAAGGATATACCTTTAATAAGATTGGCATGGGCCACGGCATTCGGGAAATCTCGGCACCGGTCTTCAACCATCAACGGTTATGTTTGGGCGCCATCGGTGTCTTCCGTCCGGCCAGCGATGAAGGAATGGCAGTTAAAGATGCGGATATTTTGGAAAAAGTCTGTTACACTGCCGGACAAATCTCCCGGAGACTGGGTTATCCCGGAGATGTGAGATAACCATTGAACAATAATGTAAAATATCAAAGAAAATCCTCCTGGTTTTTGTTAAAATAATGGTAGAAATGATCATGAAATCAGAGGAGGATTACGGTGGGACGTTTTACGACAGAAATTCCTCAGAAGACCTGTGAAGAGTTTTACGAGGAAGCAGACCGCAACGGGGTTGGCGGGTTCATGTTGGTATTTGTCATTTGGCTCATGTTTCTCAATCCTTTGCTGACCTTATTTAACAGTAATCCCGTGATTAAGTATCTTCATGTCCTTTCGTTAGATTTGCATTATCCGATGGCGGATCTGATTTACCGGATCAATCAGACGCTGATGGTTCTGATTATCATAGCCGGCATTATCATCGGTTACCGGGTCAATAAATTGTTCCCCCGCAGTTTGGAATGGGCCAGGATGTATTTGCTTGTACATTTGGTGTTTGTATTAACCATGGTTTTTGTGACGGTACCGGTGATTTTGACGGCGATTGAAAAAGGGTTGATGAAGGACTTGATGCCGAAGGAAATCACCCGGCTACTGGTTAATATGAATTTCCGGATTTGGGCGTCGTTGTTGGCTTTTGGTGTGTGGTACGGATATTTAGGTACGAAACAGGCCAGACGACTGTTTTATCCGGATAAATTGGATGAAGGCCGTTGAAATGATAATGGGAGCTTCTCTTGAAAAGGAGAGGCTTTTTTGTTGCAAATGGTGCAAATATTTTCTCTATGAACAGGCATGTTTAACTTCAAGGCTATTAATTGAGTGTAAATACCTGTCGGCAGATAAAGCACAAAACCCGTCCATTTCTCAATGACGGGTTTTGTTTGCGATATGAAACGAAATAAATTTATGCCAGTCTTTCGGTTGTCTTCTTCTCTTCATCCGTTGCCTGTTGCCATAAGAGCCGCATTTCTTCGCAGGTTTCCAATAATTCTTCCAGCCGGCCGATGGCTTCTACCTTGCCGTCTTTAAGGACGATGATCTGGTCGGCCCGACGGAGGGCCGGACGGCGGTGGGATACCACCAAGCAGGTAGCGCCGGGGCGGGAGAAGGTGCGCTCCCAGAGGAGTTGTTCCGTGTCTACATCCAGGGCGCTGGAGAGATCGTCGAAGACCAGCAGTTCCGGTTCGCGGACGAACATCCGGGCAGCGGCGGTCCGCTGGACCTGACCGCCGGAAAGCCGTACGCCACGGGGCCCTACCAGAGTATCCAGGCCGTTTTTCATCGCTGCGACGTCGCTTTCCAATACGGCGCTCCAGATGGCTTTCTCGATATGGCCAGGGGAATCCGGAAGGCCCATCAGGATGTTATCCCGCAGGCTTTCGCTGAATAGCCGGGGGACCTGCGGCGTATATGCGGAAATAGGCGGGACGAAGAAAGAACCGGGATCGGCGACCGGCTGGCCGTTCCAATAAATCGTCCCCGCGTCTTTCGGGAGCAATCCCAGCAATACCCGGAGCAGAGTGGTTTTTCCGGAACCGATCCGTCCGGTAATCACGGTAAAGGACCCTTTCTGCAGTTGGAAGCTGACGTTGGTTATTCCCCGGCCAGTACTGGGGAAATGATAGGTCAGGCCGTGAGCTTCCAAGGTGATTAACCGGTTCATGCCGGCTTTTTCGGGTTGCGGGACGGACGGGAAAGGCCCTTTGAAGTATATGGGGCCAAACTCCACCATCACTTCGGGTTTGGCACCGGGGATCAGGGCTTGCATCCGTTCGATGGAGACCAGGGTTTGTTTGTAACGGGCAATAAAAATACCGAGCATGCCGGTGAGATCCGTCACACGGCCAAGGTAGAAGAGGAACA
>JAKOSX010000131.1 GCA_029776595.1 Bacillota bacterium
CTTCAAAAATGTCAGCCGGAAACTCCTCGACGGAATGCTGGGATTTGCCGCAGGAGTGATGATCGCCGCCAGTTTTTGGTCGTTGTTGGCACCATCTATCGAAATGGCTGAAAAGATGGGTATCCCCTCGTGGATTCCTGCAGTCATCGGCTTTTTGGCGGGCGGATTCTTTTTGCGGCTCGTGGATTGGCTGTTGCCTCATCTTCATATCGGATTTGGCGAGGAACATACGGAAGGCATTAAAACCGGTTGGCAACGGAGTGTCTTATTGGTTTTGGCCATCACGTTACATAACATTCCGGAAGGTTTGGCCGTAGGCGTGGCTTTTGGAGCATTGGCTTCCAATGTCCCTGATGCCAACTTGGCCGGAGCCCTGGCTTTGGCAGTCGGTATCGGGATTCAAAACTTCCCGGAAGGGATGGCGGTTTCGGTACCGTTGCGCCGGGAAGGCTTATCCCCGTTTAAAAGTTTTTGGTACGGCCAGATCTCCGGAATGGTTGAGCCGATAGCCGGGGTACTGGGTGCAGCCGCTGTCATTTTTGTCAAGCCGATATTGCCATACGCATTGGCTTTTGCTGCCGGCGCCATGATTTACGTTGTTGTGGAAGAATTGATCCCTGAATCCCAGCTTCATAAGAATACGGACTTGGCCACTGTCGGCGCCATGCTGGGGTTTGCGGTGATGATGGCGTTGGACGTAGCTTTCGGTTGAGGTACACTACATTATAATAAACGGTTCCGTTGTAAATAATGTTAAAGAGTAGGGCATTTGAGACGATAAACAGAGAAGGATTATTGTGTGAATGTGGGAGGCCCGATGAAGACAGATAAATACAATTCGGTCATTGATGCATGCCGTGGCCGGGGTAAGGCCCGGGACATGTATTTTATCGGACGAATTCAGCACCGGACCGATGTAGGGATACATATTAACAATGGCAAAACCGAGGAAATCTCCACCGGCAGTCTGGCCGGCATGGGGATTCAGGTATTTACCGAGGACGGAAATATGGGATTTGCGGCTTCGGATCAGGTTTCGGTCGAGGTGGCAACGACCCTTTTTGATAAAGCGGCTTTTCTGGCAGAAGCGGGTTCGGGATATCAGAGCGAGACGAACCGGGAGGTTTATAAGTTAAAACCGTTACAACGCCGGGTGGAAGTTCCCCTGAAATATCCATACGACAGTATGGATTTGGCCGAGATTGAGGAAAGGTTGGTCGGTTTGAACCGGGAGATCGGGACGATGGATTCCCGACTTTCGGTCCGGACCATCCTTCGTTTGGCGGATGAAGAATGGCGAATTTTCCGGAGCGACGGGACGGATGTCATCTTCAATACGCCCAGGGCTTTTATTTACCATAGTATTACAGCCAAGTCGGGTCAGGAGACGGCGACCACGTATGCCAATATATCCGGAAGTGATTTAGGGGTTTTGCTTGACGAAGAATCACAAAAACGTTTGAAACGGCGCGGGCAGAAAGCGGCCCGTCTGGCTTTGGACTTGTTGGGCGCCGCCAAATTTCCCGGAGGCCATTATAAATTGGTCATCGATTATGCTTTGGCGAAAGGTTTGGCCCATGAAGCTTTTGGCCATGCGGCCGAGACGGACGGCTTGGACAGTTCGATATTGGGAGAAAACGGAAGGTTCCGCAAAGGCATGATCGTTTCCGACCCGCGGTTATCCATCATTGACGGCCCGTTGGAAGGAGATTATGCCTATCAGCCCATTAGCGCCATTGGAACGGAGCGGCAAACCGTGCGGATCGTGGATCATGGGCGTTTAAATGCGGGGCTTGCCGATATTTTTTCGGCCCACCGGGCCGGGGTGGAGCCCACCGGAGCAGAACGGGTGGAGAGCATTTTCCATCTTCCCATCGCCCGGATGTCCAATATTCGCATCGAATTTGACGATCCGATTCCCGTAAATCAGGATTTTGAAACCATTACTGCCAAGGATTTATATCAGATGTTAACGGAGGCCGGCTTGATGGTCCCCGGTGAAAGAGTCCTCTACCTTACCGGTTTCCAAGGGGGTCAGGTCAATCCGGCATTTGGTGATTTTGTCTTTAACTGCTCGGCCATCTACGAACTTTCGGAGGAACCGGTTCTTTACAAGCCGGCCATATTCAGCGGGAAAATTTTATCGGTATTACAGTCCGTGTCGGCTGCTTTGGGCCAACTCCAACTGGATGCCATGGGGACTTGCGGCAAAATGGGACAAGGCGTGCCCAGCTGCGGCGGTTCCCATTATTTCTTGGTTATTGATGAGAACCCCGATGTCATGATAGGAGGCGAGTGAGTTTGGAAATGCATGAACGACTTGGGGAATTGCTCCGTCAGTCTCAGAAAACCAACCCGCGCTTGAAGGGATGGCGCTTTGATCTGCATTGGACCGACGGATTGGATATCGGGGTTAAAAACAATCAAATCGGTGGTCCTTATTCGGCCCCCGGTTATAAGCAGAGCATCTCGGGGGAAATTTATCTTGTTTGGGAAGATTTCCGCTTCACCGCAGCCAAATTGGAAGCGCGGGTGGTTGAAGAATTCCCGGACTATTTGAAATTATGGGAAAAGACTTCGTATCATGATCCCGATGGGGTTGGCATTTTTACTCCGGCATCCCTTCCGGAAGTGGATTTGGCCGATGCTGAAGCCCAAGCGATCATCGACCGTCAGGTGGAACGCCCGTTTGAGCTGCTGTCTGAGGGGATTCATCGGCTTCGGCAGTCGGGTATTCGTAAAGTGGATGCCCGAATCAAATGTTTCCACGATCAACGGCATTTGATGAATTCGGACGGGTTTCACTTAAGCTATGCGCAAACACCGGTTGAATTTTATTTCATTGCCAACGACAGTTACGGAAAAGGCTATTCCGAAAAGAAATGGCCGGATGCAGGTGACATTAATCGGATTATCCGGGAGACCATTACGGTCAGCCAACAATTGGAGGAGCCCTGTTCAGCAACGTTTTCAGGGTCGATGACATTAATCTTGCCTCCGGAGATGTTCGAAACGTTTATCAACCAATTTCTCATCGCCAATTTATACGGCAGTCTGGTGCTAAACCGCCAAAGCCGTTTCGTATTGGAAGATTTTCAGGAACATCGGCCGGTTATCCGGGACGACTTGAGTTTAACCATTAATAATTTGCTGCCGTACCGCGGTTCGTCCTATATTTGCACGGCGGAAGGCGTACCCGGTGGAACCATCGTCTTAATCGACGGTGGGAAGTTGCAAAGTCCGATTTTGAATCTGAAATACGCTAAAAAGGCCGGGATGAATCCGACGCCTGTGCCTCCGGGAGGAAGCGGGTTTTTTATCACGGGCCGGAATCCATTCCCTCAATGGGAAGACGTGCTCAACACCATTGATCGGGGCCTCATCATTTATTCGGTGTTGGGGATGCATACACAAGATGCTTCTTCTGGCCATTTTTCATTAACGGCCGATCAATGCTTATATGTTGAAAACGGAAAGATTCGGGGGAAAACCAAAGCAGTGATCAACGGCGATTTTATCCTGGCTCTCAATCATCGGGAAAGTCAATTATTTACGGTCGAAGGAGAGGACAACCCGGGATTTGTGTTTACGGCGAACGCCATCAGTACTTAAGCTTTTGGCGTTTTCGTCATTATTTTGGAATGGTAAAAATCATGTTAAAAAACAAAATATGTCATACATATTTTCTGCAAATCATGCGCTTTTACTTGACAACGACTTTATCCTAATTTATCCTGATATAGATAGGTTATGCATCGAGTCGACGCAATGTTGTTTCCCCTTCTTAGGTATTAAAACTGACAATATTCTCACAGAAAGGATACGCCAATGTGGGTTGTGGTTTACGTAGCACCCAATCGTAAGGTGGCTATGTATCTTAAACAACTTTTGGAAGTTGAAGGGATTTTAGTCAAGCTCAAAGAAGCCCGCCTGTCTGAAAAGGAAGACCGTAATGTGGAAGTTATGGTTTCGGAGATCGAGATCGAAGAAGCCAACGAAGTGATTAATAATGCCTTACAAAGACCATGAAGGACACAACCATTATTCCCTTCGGGTGGCAGGAACTTGACATCCGGTGGAGAAAAAATTTTATGTAAGGTGGATGGTTCGATTTAAAATACGGCCTTTGTTAAGAGGTGGAATTATTGTTAAAAGACTTGTTTAAGACGAAACCTAAATATATCACGGTTAAATCGGAACAGGATTTTCAGCCGTGGGAAGAAGCCATCGAAAAGAAGGAAATTCCGGACGGTTTATGGGTTAAATGCAATCGTTGCTCGCAAATTACGTATAACAAAGATCTGGAGAGAAATTTGAAAGTTTGCCCGAAATGCGGGTATCATTTTCGGATTAGTTCTAAGGAACGGCTGGCGTTGTTGACCGATGAAGGCAGCTTTCAGGAAATTGACAAGAATCTAAAGACCGTTAATATCCTTGATTTCCCCGATTATGACAATCGGATTAAAAAAGCGGTGAAAAGCACGGATTTAACGGAAGCCGTGGTCACCGGCGAAGCCATGATGAACGGCATTCCTGTGGTCCTGGCGGTGATGGACTTCGGCTTTATGGGTGCTTCCATGGGTTCTGTGGTCGGGGAGAAGATTACTCGTGCCGCTGAATATGCCATTCGGAAGAAATTGCCGTTTATTGCCGTGACTGCCAGCGGCGGAGCCCGGATGCAGGAAGGAATTATGTCTCTGATGCAGATGGCCAAAACCAGCCAGGTTTTGAATCGGTTGGCCGAAGCAGGTTGCGTTTATATTTCGGTGTTGACCGATCCGACGACCGGAGGGGTTTTTGCGAGCTTCGCTGCATTGGGGGATATCATTATTGCAGAACCCAATGCTCTGATCGGATTTGCCGGGGCCCGGGTCATTCAGCAGACCATCCGTCAGACGTTGCCGCCGGGCTTCCAGACGGCTGAGTTCCTTCTGGAGCACGGGTTTGTCGATATGATCGTGCCACGCAAAGACTTGAAATCAACCCTGACTCAGCTGATTAAGTTTCATCTGAACGGAGGTGGGGTTGATGTCCAATAATGTGGGCCCGATCTTAGAATTTGAAAAACCTGTGGTCGATCTCGAAAAGCAGATCGAAGAGTTGAAAAGGTTTTCCCAGGAAAAAGGGATCGATATGCAAGAGCAGATTGCCGCTTTGGAGCAGAAAGCGGAAAATCTGCGGATGGAGATATACAGTAATCTCACAGTAATGCAGCGGATTCAAATCGTCCGCCATCCGAAACGTCCCACTTGTCTTGATTATATCGGAATGATTTTCGATAATTTTATCGAGCTTCACGGTGACCGGCTGTACCGGGACGATCCGGCCATGGTCGGCGGGATTGCCTATTTAAACGGTATTCCGGTGACTGTCGTCGGCCAGCAAAAAGGGCGGGATACCAAGGAGAATATCTACCGCAACTTTGGCATGCCCCATCCCGAAGGTTACCGTAAAGCCTTGCGTTTAATGAAACAAGCGGATAAATTTGGCCGGCCGGTTATTTGTCTGGTGGATGTGGTCGGGGCCTATCCGGGGGTTGAAGCTGAGGAACGGGGCCAGGGCGAAGCCATCGCCAGAGGGATTATGGAGATGGCCAACCTGCGCGTACCGGTCATTGTGGCGGTCACCGGAGAAGGCGGCAGCGGCGGCGCGTTGGCCACCGGTATCGGTAACCGGGTGCTTATCATGGAAAATGCCTATTATTCGGTGATCTCTCCCGAAGGTTGTGCCGCTATTCTTTGGCGGGACGGTTCAAAAGTCCAAGAAGCTGCCGAAGCGTTGAAAATTGGGGCAAAAGATCTGCTGAAAATGGGCATTGTCGATGAAATTGTGCCGGAACCCA
>JAKOSX010000132.1 GCA_029776595.1 Bacillota bacterium
CGATGGCCGAAAATATCCTGAAAGGCCTCATTCAGGTGGCTCCGGCCAAACGAAAGATATTTGAAGAAAATTACCTGGCCTTTAAGGATGAACTGGATGCATTGGTGGCCGAATTGAAGGCCAAGATCGCCGCTGTCAACGGCAAGCCGGTGGTGAGTTACTCGGCGGCGTTTCCTTACTTTTTTGAGGCCTTTGGCATTAACAATGTGGATACGGTCGAATCCACCTGCGAGCAGGAGGTGTCGCCCAAACGGCTGGTGGAGATTACCCGGATGATGCGGCAGAAAGGGATTAACGTATTGATCGGCGAAGCGGTTTATCCGGAACTCCCGGAAAACCTGGCCAAAGAGACCGGGGCGCGGGTGGTGCTGTTGTGGCCCGCCACCAATGAATCCGGCGATTATTTGGCGACATTGAAAGAGAATATTGAAAAGTTGGTTGAAGCATTGCAATGAAACGAAAAGACGGAATGAATAGGTTACCCATATTACAGCTTAAAGGGGTCAGTATCGGCTATCCGGGCCTGATCGCCGTCAAGGATGTCAGTTTTGAAGTCTTTCCCGGCGAATTTGTAGGCGTGGTGGGGCCGAACGGTTCCGGCAAAAGTACGCTTTTGAAAGGGATATTGGGTTTGCGTCCTTTGTTGAGCGGTACCATCCATGTGGCCGACGTTCCCCATCATGCCCGGGATGAGTTTCGGGCCAAAATCGGGTATGTCCCCCAGAAAAACAAAGGGGAAACCCAGTTTCCCGTTACTGCGTTGGAGGTTGTACTGATGGGGCTCTATGCCCAAATCGGGTGGTTCCGACGTCCCAAACGGGAGCACTGGGAGCAGGCGGCCGCCAGTCTGAAACTGGTCGGGATGGGCGATTGGATGCACCGGCATTTTTGGGATCTTTCCGGCGGCCAACAGCAGCGGGTGATTATCGCCCGGGCTTTGGTGGGGAAACCGGAGTTGCTGATCCTGGATGAACCGACGTCGGCGGTGGATATTGCCGCTCAGTATGAAATTTTGGAATTATTGGAGAAACTGAACCGTGAAGCCGGGATGACGATTATGGTGGTATCCCACGACATCAATGAGATCGTCCATTTCTGCGATAAAGTGTTGCTGCTGGATAAGACCGTCTGCGCTTTTGGGACGGCTTCCGAGGTGCTGACCAAAGAAAACCTGGCCAAAGTCTACGGCGAAAGGATTTTCGTCTATGACCATAACGGGCATCCCCACGTATTGGTAGGTGATTTTGATGTTTGACTTTTTGGCCTACGGTTTTATGCAAAAAGGGCTCCTTGGTGCGATGATCGTCGGGGGATGCTGTTCGCTGATCGGAGTTTTCGTCGTTTTGCGGGGGATGTCCTATATCGGTGCAGGGATTGGCCATGGATGTCTGGCCGGTGTGGCCCTGGCGTTTTTAATGGGGTGGAACCCGATGGTGACGGCGTCCGTCGCTGCGCTGGTGATGGTGGTGTTGATCGAGGGGGTCAAGCGGAAAGCCGCGCTGAAGATGGATACGGCCATCGGCGTTCTGTTCTCGCTGGCCATGGCTTTGGCGGTTTTATTCATCGGGATGCTTAAACGGTATACGCCGGATATCATGGGCTATTTATTCGGCAATTTGCTGGGCATTACTTCCGCCGATCTCTGGATCATGGGCGGCATCGCAATTGCGGTGGCGTTCTTGATATTGGTCTTTTTCAAAGAAATTCAATATTCCACTTTTGATCCGGAGATGGCCGAGCTGTCGGGGATCCCGGCGGGTTGGATCACGCTGGGA
>JAKOSX010000133.1 GCA_029776595.1 Bacillota bacterium
CCCGAAGTGTCTGATCCATCAGCGCCATAATCTTCAATATGTCGCCGAACTTTCCGTCATCCAATTTTTGTCCGGGTTCCGGGTTGGCCAGCGCATAGCCGGTGACCACCGGAAGTTTATAGCCGGAGCGAGGCCCCGGACCAGCCAAAATAACCCCATCCTCCGCAACGCAGATATATTGTTGGTGATACGCGATCCAAACCAGAGGTACCCGTTCTTCCACGGTAATCTGCACCGTATCCGGCGGTCGGACCTGGACTCTGGCCCGCCTAATCATGGGATTCTTCTCAATCTGCGCCGCCACGGCCTCCGGTTTCACCTCAAAGACTGTTTGCCGGCGATCCAGTCCTGAAGCCAGGACGATTTCTTCCTCCGTGACTTCCCGATTATGCTGAACTTTTACATGGCGGACAAGAAAAAAATCGGAATTGACGATTATAAATCCTGTCAAAACAACAGTTAAAATAAGAAAAACCCGTATAAAATCAACCGCTCCGCATTCCGTCCGAAGCCGGCCTATATCCCGTCCACCGTCATTCCGTTTCATATAAAAAACCGTCCTGTTCCATCAAACGGCTTAACTCCTTTGATACAAACCCAAAATCAAATTGACTTCGCCGCGGCCAATCCCCATCTTACGGGCGATATCCGCCACATCCATGCCTTGACTGCGTAACGTTAAAACCTGCCGACGCTTGTCGTCAATGGATTGTGACTGTTCCTCCGCCTGAATTGAACCGGTTTCGTCCTGCAGCCGGACCGGAACGGCAACCTGTTTAACGTCGGCTTTCGGTTCGTATACCGTCACCGGGCTCACGGTCATCTCCGGCTCTTGGGTCAGCAGCGGCAAACTCATGGTTTCCGGTTCTTTGACAGACGTTTCCTCCACTCCGGCGGCTTCCTCCAACTCCTCGATCATCGCCGCCACCAAGTTTTCCAACTCCTGAATCTCCTGAGTGACCCGTTTTAGGCGGAGTTCCAAGTTACGGCCATGAAAATGCTGCATGACCATGACGATGAATATATTAAGCCCCATGAAAGTAATGAATTCCAAAAAACGCACGGATGCTGCCCCCATTTACCGAATGATCTAAAACCGAACGTCAATATGCTTCCCGCGATGCTCATCGCGGGGAGTGTCCCCATTTTCCTCTTGGGGTTCCGCTTGGGCACCTGGCCGCGAACGGGTGTATTTCAGATTACGCCGTTTCTCTTTTTCAGAGTTTTCCCGCCGCACGGCCCGGCCGTTGCTGGATGCTTCATGGCGTTGCACCTGCTCCTGTTGGAGCTGGGACTGTTGAAGCAACTGCCGGTGAAACTCAAAATGATCAGCAACCGGGCGGTTGTGTTGAGCCCCCTGGACTTTTTGGACATCCATCGAACGCGGAACCATCGTTTGAAGATCAACGGGTTTAAGCATGATAACCTCCGGATAACGCCTCAACCATCAACTGGGACCACTGTATGCTTCCGATTAACGGTAAGGCTGAATCTGGATTTCGCCCTCACCGTACATCAGGTTCACGAACTTCATTTCATCTTTGATGACTGTGGTTGCTTTGCCGATGGTGATCCGCACTCCCGGATAGACCGTATCTCTCACCCGGATCCTGGCCTTTTCCTTGGACAAAACCACCATTTCCTCAAGAAGCTCTTTTGCCTCAGCGATTTGTTCCTTCAACACATATGCAGTTTTTACCAGGTTTTGGTACATCTCCTGACGGTCTTTGGGCAAATAAGGGCTTTTCTCGAGCAAAGCCACAGCCTTCTCCGCCTTATCCAATTGAGTCTTATTCTCTTTAATCTGATCTTCCAATTCCTGAAATTCGATTTTCATCTTGGGCCGGACACCGACTTCCATTTCGGTCACCGTACCAAATTTGGAACCGATAATTTTCGCTGAAATCTCTTCACCGGCCCGGATAATTCCGCCGACGATTAAACCTTTCCCTGTATCCACGCTGACTTTGCCATTGGCATTCACCTGGCAGTACATCATCGCTTCTTTAATCAGCACATTACCGTCGCAATTGATAAAAGCATGCTCCACATATTTGGCAGCGAAATCCCCAACGCAATGGATCTGGGCTTTACCCATCCCGGAAATACCTCCGTTGATGGTAATATTACCGCCGGCCGTCAAGTCGGCGGCCTCCACCATTCCGTAAACGGTGATATCTCCGTCCGCTTCCACCTTAAATCCGGCCGTCACATTTCCCCGAACCACTACACTACCACGGAAATTGATATTGCCGGTTTTAAAATCCACATCCCCTTTCACTTCGTGAATGGGAAAAACGCTTAATTTCCCGCCACTGAACGAAGGTTCGCCGTTGATGGTGGACACCACGCGCAGGCCGTCATTGGTCATGACCACATTTTTGCCGAGTCTTAAGTTTTTATCTTTACCCGGGACAGGCTTCAGCGTATTGCCAAACACATCATATCCAGGTTCGCCCGGAGTAGCAGGGATCTTTTCGGCCAACACTTCACCGACAACGACATTTTGGACCGTCTGAACCTCACGGTAATCGACCCGGCCGTACTCATCCTCAGCCAACGAGTGCTCCCCGGGAGTTAACGAAAACAAGAAACGAAACTCCGCATCTTTCCCGGCCACCGGCGGCTGTCCGGAAGCCACCAGGTAAGAACCGGCTTTCTGGGAATTGATCGCCTCTTTGACGGCTTCTTCGTCGACTCCGAAAACGATATTTTGAGACTTCAACGCCTCAAAAGCCTCCTCAACGGTAGGCCACTTACCTTCGCCGACAGGGGCTTCGATCACCAGATATGCTTCCATTTTGTTTGATGTTGTTTCAATCTTAACCGTTCCATCCCGATCTACGACTTGGTCTTCCATGGTCTTCTATACCTCCGCTGCCGATTTATGCCACCTGTTCAAACGACCCCGCAGTCGAAAAATGGCTTTGGTATGTATTTGAGAAGCCCTGGATTCGGAAATCTCCATAATTTCGCCAATTTCTTTCAATGTCAATCCTTCATAGTAGTATAGGGCGATAACCATTCTCTCCCGTTCCGGTAGGCAATCGATGGCCCCGGTCAACGTCTCTTTAATTTCTTCAATTTCCACATGGTGTAACGGATCTTCGCTTTCATCGTTACGAATCAGATCCAAAACCCGGACTGAATCGTCCTCATTGGAATTGACCAGCCACAATTCATCCAAAGAACTTAATGTGGTACAACTGACTTCCGACAATAACTCGTAAAATTCAGAAAGGCTGACGTGCATGGCTTCACTGATCTCCTGATCCGTGGCCGAACGTCCCAACTTATTTTCGAGTTCGGCACAAACCCGTTCCAGTTCTCTGGCTTTTTGGCGAACCGATCGCGGAACCCAATCATTACTCCGCAAACCGTCCAGGATCGCTCCCCGGATCCTGGCAATGGCATAAGTTTCAAATTTAATTCCTCGGGAAGGATCAAACTTATCTATCGCATCCATTAACCC
>JAKOSX010000134.1 GCA_029776595.1 Bacillota bacterium
CATACTTCTCCGCCTTTTCCTCAATAAAGCCGGAGGCCTGAGCGATAGCGGCGGCCTCTTGGATTAGATCGTCCGAAGCCTCCTCTGCCCCGAAGCGGATGTTCGAGGCTATGGTGCCTGAGAACAACACAGCTTTCTGAGGAACATAGCCAATCTGATTGCGAATTTCTTTTTGGGGCAACTGGCGGATGTCCACCCCGTCAATGGTGATGGAGCCCTCCGTAACATCATAGAAACGGGGAATCAGCTGAACCAGCGTGGACTTTCCGCACCCCGTGCTTCCGATGATGGCGGTGGTTTGGCCCGGCCGGGCGGTAAAATCGATATCTTCCAATGTATAGCTGTCCGCACCGGGGTATTTAAAGTTTACATGGTGAAAGGAAACGACGCCTTTCCAATCGGTTAGCTTCCGGCAATCCTCGCAATCGGTAATGGAGAGAGGCGTTTTGATGACTTCATCGATGCGATTGGCTGCAACAGTAGCACGAGGCAAGAAAATAGAGACAAGCGTCAGCATTAAAAAGGATGTCACAATCATAATGGTATAAGTGATAAAAGCGGTCATAGCGCCCACTTCCAGATTGCCCTGGTCAATTTTATGGGCAGATACCCAGATAATCACGATAGAAAGGGTATACATAACCAGCATCATAGCCGGCATCATAAGGGTCATAATCCGGCTGGTAAACAGCATGGTTTTGGTCAGATCCTTATTGGCTGCATCGAACCGTTTTTCTTCCTCCCGTTCCCGGCCGAAAGCACGGATAACGTTTAACCCTGTCAAAATCTCACGGGCGACCAGATTGACTTTATCCATCAAAACCTGCATCTGTTTGAATTTCGGCATGGTAATCCCGGTCAAAGCCCCCACAATGCACATGATGGCCGCAACGGCGATAAAGATGACCCATCCCATGCCTGCTTCGGTTCGAAGCACCATAAAGATACCGCCAATCGCAAGAATGGGAGCATAGATGACTATTCTCAAAAAGATGGTGGTCACCATCTGCACCTGCTGAATGTCATTGGTGGTACGGGTAATCAATGAAGCGGTAGAGAACTTGTCAATTTCGCTGTTGGAAAAGCTGACAACCTTATTAAACACCTTTTCCCGAAGGTCACGGCCAACACCTGCACCAATGCGAGAGGAAAAGAATCCAACCGAAATGGAGGCTGCCACCATCAGCAACGTCATCAGCAGCATCTTCACACCGGTTACCCAAAGATAACGGGTTTGGATGCCACCCAGATCCGTTCCGATTTTTTCATACTCCGCTTTTGTGAAGGCAACCGCAGAAGAGTGGAGGATGGAAGAACCCATGGCAGAGATGGCTTCATCCATCTTTTCGCGGATCATTTGATATACCGGTTTCAGTTGTTCGAGCAGCTGAGGTGGAAGGGAGGACGGGTTCTTCAGATCAATTTGGCTGAAATCAAAACCGCTTTGGGCCAGCCGGGACATATCCATCTTAGAGGAATCCATCTGCGTCAGATCAATCTGAGAGAACATATAAGCAACTGCTATGGGAGAGGTAAACACCTCATCAAGAGCTTCCAGGTTTTCTTTAGAGGCATCCTGGAGCAGATAATGTCCGTTATCCTGCAATGTATAAGCCGATTGCCACCGAGAAAGCTCCTCCTCCGTCATAAATTGAGCAATCGTTATATAGCTTTCAGCGCTAAGTTCTTGGGGTGTGGCAAACTCGACCCCGCTGTTTTGGATTCCCACGTCAATCAGGTCGGAAGTATAATTGGGAAGAGCCAGATCACAAATTGCCTGAACTACCAGTAAAAGAACAATAAGCAATGTTGTTTTCCAGTATCTTCTCAGGTTTCCGAGGATTTTAAACATTCTTGAAATCTCCTTTCGTGCTGCTTGCACTTTCTACTTTGGCAAGTTCAGACTTCATGCCTTCGTAGATTTTATTGTATAACCGCGTAAACTGCAGGATCTCCTCATCATTCAAATGGGAAAGCGCCCGGTCTACAAAATCGGATAGTTTGGCGATCGTACTATCCAGCGCCGATTTCCCATCCTCGGTTAAAACAACCACCACATTTCTCCGATCACACTGGTCTATCATCCGCTGGATCAGTTTCTTCTCTTCCAATCGGTTAAGTGTTCGGGACACCGCCGGAGCGGTTACCCCCAATTTCCCCGCAACCGTGGAAGCATAAACCGGTTTATCCGGATTTTCTTTTGCCAATCTCGAAATGGCAACCAAAGCCACCACTTCCGATTTGGGCAGCAGGCCAAGCTTTTCAGGCAGGTTGAGCTGTTTCAGCTTTACCGCAGCCTCATACATTTGCTGGCCCCTCAATGGTCTCATTCCCTATCCCCCAGTTCGTAAGTAGTTATCGGAATTAATTATTTTAAACAAAAATAAATAACCCAATTAATTATTAACATGATTAAAGAGTATATACTTTTAAAGCCAAATATTCAAGTGGAAACGGGCTCAGGACAGGTAGAAAATATCCGCCACACCCGGGCACATCATGTGCATATTACACAAATCATCTTCAACCGATTTGTGCACTATGTTGGATGTCAGCGGAATGCTTTACCTTTCTTGAAATATGGACTCTATTATGGTACTATAACCATAACCTCTTTGGTTTTTGCTCTACCGAAGATAAAGGAGGATCTTTATGTCTCAAGCCGAACAGCAGCATCGGATCATTGGCAACAAACAGTCTGAAAGCGGTTTTAGTCCCACTTCCCATCCCGATGCACAATGGTTTTTAAAAGGCGGCAATCTGGGCCTTTTTATTCACTTTGGCATCTCAACCGTGCATGGCGGGATTGATCTGTCCTGGGGAATGATCGACGAAAAGCCCTATGAAACCAAATACGGCTATAACCGCCGCATCCCTCCGAATCAATATTTTGCCCTGGCCAAAGAATTCAATCCGGTCCGTTTTGATCCGGAAAATTGGATGAGGGTCATCGCCGATGCCGGTTTTGACTATGCCGTTTTCACTACTCGCCACCATGACGGCTTTGCCCTGTGGCCCTCTGAATACGGAGATTTCAATACTAAAAACTATATGAGTGGGCGAGACCTGGTGGGCGAGTTTGTAGATGCCTGCCGAAAGTATGTCCTAAAAGTAGGATTATATTATTCCCCGCCGGATTGGCATTTCTTCAAAAATTATATGACTTTCCATTATGGCAGCGGAAGCCCTGAATTTCCCGATCGTGCCCATTATGGCCCCGACTTTGAAGTCCTTTCTGAAATTCAAAAGCCTTCGGCTGAAATGATGGACACCTATTACTCCTACGTCAACGGACAGATAAAAGAATTGATGACGCGATATGGAAAAGTAGACCTTCTCTGGTTTGACGGAAGCGTTCCGGATGTCAGCCGGGTTATGACTATCGAGGAGATCCG
>JAKOSX010000135.1 GCA_029776595.1 Bacillota bacterium
ATGGACCACTAGCTCAGTTGGTAGAGCAGCTGACTCTTAATCAGCGGGCCATAGGTTCGAGTCCTATGTGGTCCACCATTTGAAATCATAAGGCTTTGCGAGTTTCGCAAAGCTTTTTTTATTGTCGTCCGAAACAGGTATTTTGCCATCAATTCACTTTTGTTATTTCTTTCGAGCCCTTTATGATTTATACTGAAAACACAAGAGGAGATAAAGGCGGGACTGTAGATGGAATTAAAGATGAAGCAGGCGGACGGCGGGGCGAACCGGAGTACTATAGGGTTTGGCGCATTAATGATCACGGCGATGGCAGCTTGGGGAGCCAGCTGGACGTCGGCGAAGCTCATTGCCGGAATGGCAGCTGCAGAAGTGTTGGTTTTTTGGCGGTTTTTGATGACGTTTATTTCGTTTATCCCGATTATCTTGTGGTCCAAAGAAAGCCTGCGCCTGAATGTGAAGGCGTTGGGCCTGACATTTCTTTCGGCGGTCTTGTTGATCGGTTATAACGAAGTGTTTTTTGCCGGCCTGCGCTATGGAGCAGCCGGCGTGGGCAGCTTGTTGGTGACGACCTTAAGCCCCATGTTCACTTTTCTGCTTTCAGCAAGCTTGTTTGGGCGTAAGGTCGGGAAAAAAGAGATTTTTGGGCTGTTGTTGGGTTTGGCCGGAGGTGTCATCATTCTCGATCTGGGTCATCTGGATACCGGTGACTTGGTGAAAAGCGGCAATCTCCTCTTTTTGCTGGGAGCCGTGGTTTGGGCGGCTTTGACGATAACCAGCCAAAAGGCGCAGGAAAACGGGGTTTCAACTTTCGTGTACAGCTTTTACCTGTATGGATTTGCGTCATTACTGGATTTGGTCATGGCATTGCGCTATCCGGTTTTGGAAGTCTTTCAATATACGCCGGTATTTTGGTGGAATATCTTTTATCTGGCCGTTTTTTCTACGACCTTTGCCAATTCCATCTTTTTCTTCGGTTCCAGAAAGTTAGGGGCCGGGCCGACCAGTGTCTTTATGTATCTGGTTCCGGTTTTTGCGGTGTTCGTCAGTTGGCAGTTGCTTCATGAAATTCCCAAAGGATCAACTTTGCTGGGGGGTATACTTGCGATGATCGCCGTTTATCTGGTCAACCGGCGGCAATAAGTTGACCGCATAAGCAGGGAATCTTGACAAAAGATGTTAAATCCGGTATTATGATTAATGCTATTAGTTTAACGGTGAATGGATATGGATGATCTACCTAGTTTAAAGCAAAATATAAGTACGTTTGAAATGGAAGACTTTAACAGTCCTTGCGGGACTGTTTAAAGTCTTTTTGTTTTTGAAAGGAAAGGTGACGATGGATTCGGACGGTAGTTTATTGATGTTCCAGGCTTTTTTCTTATTCTTCTTAATTTTGGTGAATGCATTTTTTGCAGCCTCTGAGATCGCGATCATTTCGTTGAATGATCAAAAAGTGCGCCGCCAAGCGGATGAGGGAGATCGGAAGGCCAAGTTGCTGTACAATCTAATCAGCGAACCCAGCCGTTTTTTGGCAACGATTCAAGTCGGAGTTACATTATCGGGGTTGATGGCCAGCGCCGTGGCGTCCCAAAGCTTTGCCGATGAATTGACCAGGCTGCTGCTTGATATCGGGGTTCCGCTCAGTACCTCGGTGCTTAATGTGATTTCGGTCATCATCATTACGGTGCTCTTGTCCTATTTCTCATTGGTTCTTGGGGAATTGGTTCCCAAACGCATTGCCATGCAATATCCGGAGCCTATCTCCCGTTCGGCCATTAGCCTGTTGGGCTTGATTAACAAGGTGGCCAGTCCCTTTGTGAAGTTATTAAGTTTATCCACCAATCTGATTATCCGCTGCTTTGGGATTAACCCCAACACCGAAGATGAGAAAATCACGGAGGAAGAAATCCGGTTGATGGTCGATGTGGGACAGGAAAAGGGGGTCATCTTAACTGCGGAAAAAGAGATGATCGATAATATCTTCGAACTGGACGACACTATGGTTTCGGAGATCATGACCCACCGTACGGATTTGGTCACTCTTCCCGTTGACGCGACGCCGGAAGAGATTTTGGAGACTGCGGTTTCCGAACGGTTTTCGAGAATTCCGGTTTATGAAGAGACTGTCGACAATATTGTCGGCATCCTGCATATTCAAGATTTGCTCCCCTATCTCAAAGATGGGAGAATGAAGGAGATTAAACTGGCCGACATTATGCGCAAGCCCTATTTTGTCCCGGCCTCCAAAAAGAACAATGAACTCCTCCGGGAATTACAGCGGCAGAAGACGCATATGGCCATCATTGTGGACGAGTATGGCGGCACGGCGGGGATTGTCACCATCGAAGACTTGCTGGAGGAGATTGTCGGCAATATCTTTGATGAGCATGACGAAGAGGTGGCCGAATATGAAAAGCTGGATGAGAATACTTTTCTGTTTGAAGGATGCATCAGTCTGGGCGAAGTTAATAAGATTCTCAATCTAAATCTGCCGACGGAAGATTTTGACACGTTAAGCGGTTTTCTCATCGGCGAATTGGGGCGGATCCCGGAAGAAGGGGAACAGCCGGTGATCGAGTTGCCAAAAGTGGTTTTTAAAGTCGAGGAAGTTGAGGAGCGCCGGATCAAAAGGGTGAAGGCGTGTAAGGCATAGCGGAGACTGAAATCCTGGAACGGTTTACGGAGCCGTTTCGCTTATCACGGGCGAAACGGTTCTTTTTTTGTGGGCAAACTATTGTTCTGTCCAAAGCTGATCGTAGCTTTCCATTCTTGCGGCATTTCGTTTGGGATGGTTGCGCCCGGCGGTTTTTTCGCGGAAGCGTAATGAACTGTTGGTATTTTGGGGATAATCTGTTAAGTGGACATAAATTGACTGGGGAAAATCAAACATTAAGAAAAAATTAATCTACGAAATGCGCGTCATGACAAGCTTTTGAGACATTTGACTTTTTAGCTTTAGTTTTGCACAGGAAGCCTTTAAATTTCGGGAGTTATCCAGAGTTTCCACAAAGTTATCCACAGGCAATTAACTTTTTAACAAGAGGGTTGTGTGATGGGAAAACAGTCCAAACTAAACAGCACTCAACAAAAATATCAGGAGTTGGTTCAAGCGACCAATCCCAAACCCGAGGTAGCGAAAAACGCCTGGCGGGCTTTTGTGAGCGGAGGCATCGTATGCGTTATCGGTCAGGCCTTAAACGATTTTTATGCTACCGTGATGCATTTGTCTCCGGAAGAAGCCGGAAATCCGGCTGTGGCTACCGTCATTTTCATCGGAGCCTTGTTGACCGGCCTGGGTTACTTTGATAAACTGGCTGTTTATGCGGGAGCCGGATTGGCAGTTCCGGTCACCGGGTTCGCCAATTCCATGGTTTCGGCGGCTTTGGAGTTCAAGAAGGAAGGATTGGTCCAGGGGATTGGGAGTAAAATGTTTATGCTGGCCGGCTCAGTCATTACTTACGGCGTTGTTACTGCATTCTTTGTCGGGTTGATTCATGCGATCTTTCAGTAGACAGAGGTCTGGCTATTGGGTACACCTCGTACCTTGTGCCAGGATTATACTATGAACAGTTAAAAGAGGGAGAACCGTTGACCAAGAAACTGGGAAAGCATTCATTTTATTTTGCCAATCCGCCGGTGATTATCAGCACAGGGACCGTGGTGGGTCCTTTTGAACGGGAGAGCCGGTTTAAAGATGATTTCGACCATATTTTTGATGAAGCGCTGGCCGGGGAGAGCAGTTTTGAAAAAGCGGAGCGCAAGATGATGTTGGCTGCATGTTATCAGGCGATGCAGAAGATTCAAACTCCTCCCGAGCATATCGAATTTTTTCTGGCCGGCGATTTGCTTAATCAAATGATTACGGCCGAATTTTCCGCCTTGGAATTGGGAATACCTTTTTTCGGGATTTACGGCGCATGCTCGACGGCTGTGGAAGGCTTGATCATGGGTTCAGTGCTGATTGACGGCGGCTTTTGTAATCTGGTGATGGCGGCGACTTCCAGCCATTTCGATTCGGCGGAGCGGCAATATCGTTATCCGACGGAATATGGTGTGAAGCGGAAACCTTTTGCCCAGCGGACCGTCACCGGAGCCGGGGCGGCGATTATCTCCGTCAGCGGGGAAGGCCCGGTGATTACCCATGCGACCGTCGGTGAAGTGGTTGACATGGGTTGTAAAGATCCGTTGAATATGGGTGCGGCGATGGCGCCGGCGGCTGCTTCTACCATTACCCAACATTTTGCCGATACCGGTCGGAGCCCGACGGATTATGATCTGATTCTCACCGGAGATTTGGGGACTGTCGGTTATGATTTAACGATGAAATGGGTGGCTGAAACCGGCGGTTTTGATCTGTCCCAAAATTATCAGGATTGCGGAGTGTTAATCTATGAGGGGATTCCTCGGCCGGAGCAAATCCAGGCCGGGGGCAGCGGGTGTGCCTGTTCGGCGGTGGTTTTTTACAGTAATATTTACAAACGGATGTGCCGCCGTGAACTCCGCCGGGTATTGTTCGTGGCCACCGGAGCTCTTCTCAGCCCGACGTCGAGCATGCAGGGGGAGAATATTCCCTGTATTGCCCATGCCGTCAGTCTGGAAATGAGGTGAAAGCGATGATGTACCTGAAAGCGTTTTTGATCGGCGGCTTGATTTGCCTGATCGGCCAAGTCATTTATGATACCACCAAATATACGATGGGGCATATTCTTACGTCGATGGTGGTTATCGGCGGTGTTTTGGGAGGGTTAGGGCTTTATGAACGGTTAATCAAATTTGCCGGTGCCGGAGCAAGTATGCCGATTTTAAGTTTTGGGAATGCTTTAGCTAAAGGCGCCATCAGGGAAGCGGCCTCCAAAGGAGTCTTGGGGGTTTTGACCGGCATGTTTGAGTTGACCAGTACCGGGATTACGGCAGCGATCGTCTTTGCATTTTTGATTGCGATAATTTTTAATCCGAAAGGGTAATGGTGAAGATGGCAGAACAGAATGAACATTCAGCATTAAAACATGTTTCAGCTAAAGCTCAAGATTTATTGGGGGATTACCAGTTGTTCGCAGCAAACGGGCAGGACCAAGCCGTCCGGCAAATGTTCCAAAGCATGGCCGAGGATATGCAGCGCCATGTGGAACAATTACAGATGCGTCTGGATTTTCTCTCCAATCAAAGCAGTCAGCCAAAGAGTTAATCCAATTAAAAAAGGACCCAAGGGTCCTTTTTTAGCGGGTTTCGGGATGGGATTGGGTTTCCGCGTTCGGGTCGGAGGCCTCTTTTTTTTGCTCCTCCCGGTAAATGACGCTGAAATCCCGGGCTGCCTCGATGGTGCTTTCATAGAGCTTGTCCATGAATTCTACCATTTTGGGCGGATTTTTTTCCGATTTATCGCGGTGGTTGTTTTCTTGGGTTCCCATGCCGTAGTCACCTCCGGGATTAGTCTTTCAAAAAAAGCGTTACGAATTCATACAATCTTCACAATTAAACGGTAGATTAGTGGTAAATGGTTTCATTAGCAATAAGGGGGGAATAGCATGAGGGAATTGCGAAAAATTGGGCTGACGGTGTTGGTTTTGGCAGCGTCCGTCTTTTTGGGCGGTCTTTGGAGTCAAGGCGGGATTTGGGCGACGGAGGCCGGAGGCGTTAAAATCATTAAAAGCCAGGTGACGTCGAAGGCCAAATTCTATCCGTATAAAGCGGGGAAAATCTATATGGAGGTTATTGCGGTTCGGGCTTCTGACGGCACGGTCCGGACGGCCCTCAATACCTGTCAGGTTTGTTACGATTCCGGCCGGGGCTTTTACACGCAGCAGGGCAATGAGCTTATCTGTAACAATTGTGGCAATCGGTTTCATATTGACCAGATTGAAAAGGTCCGGTTTGGCTGCAACCCCATCCCGATTATGAACGAGGATAAGACGGATGACGGGAAAGTCATCACCATTTCCAAGGCGTTTCTTGAGAAACATGCGGTTTATTTTAAACGATGGAAACGGTAATGGGATTGGACGGTTGATATTGGACGAGTTACAAGATATAATAATGG
>JAKOSX010000136.1 GCA_029776595.1 Bacillota bacterium
AAGGCCGAATGACAGTGGATAATATATAAAGCGATACGTTTACGTATCATCATCCGTGGAAAGGATGCTATCCACCAAACTGCGGGATATCATCTTGTCAGCGACCGCGGAACCGGAAATAGGGTAATTTCCTTTGGAAATCTTATATTTGATAATAGCGACTTTGTCCGGGCGAACGTCGTTTTTCCTGAAGGACGGCTTGTTTGATTTTATCAACCATCTGGAGTTCGCCGGAAGATTCCACCGGGTCGGTTTTGGATGAACGCCCCTTTACATTCGGGGTGTTCTTTTTTCGCTTGGGTTGATTTTTTGCTTTTAAAACGGCATGAATTTGTGCAGATGAAATAATCAAAGCAGACCCTTCTTCGTCGATGAATTTGAAAAATTATGTCTTAGAAAAATTTTTCATTATAATCATCGGCGAAGAATTCCGGTGGATAAATGGTACTTTTGTCCTGTTTTTATCTTTGAATGTGCTGCAAAATATCCACCGGGGCGTAATCATCGGTTAAAATTGGCACATCCCGGAAAAAAGCGGCGCTTCTCACCCGAGGATCATCGATCAGGTCTTGGACATAAGCCGTAATCTTTTCCGTAACTTTACCCATTTCGGTTAAGCGTTCGGCTTCTTTTTTCCACCAAGCGGCAGGCCGATACCGGGAATCCCGGGTGGCGATGACGATGATATTGCGCTGGAAAGAATCTTCGCCGCCGGACCATCCGTTAATCGGGAAAAGATAGACTTGGGGAAAGACTTCGTTCAAGGTCCGGGTAAAAGCCCTGAAGAATCGACTTTGGGCTCCGGAAACGGAGCCGATGACATTGGAAATAACGACTCCGTCGGGGCTCAGCACCTGTTTTACCTGGTCCAAAAATTCCAGCGTCGTCAGGTGGTACGGGATGGCATCCGAATTATAGGCATCAAGGACGACCATGTCATAAGGGCGGCTTTTCCCGGCAGCGATGGCTTTGACTTTTTCTCGGATAAACAATCGGCCGTCCTGGGCCGTTGTTTTCAGCCGAGGCGAACGGGGCAGTTGGAAATATTGGTAAGCCACCCGGATAACTTCCGGATCGATCTCCACTGCGTCCAATTGTTTGATGGACGGATAATCGTTGAGAAAACGGGTTGGGGCTGACCCTCCGCCCAGTCCGATAAAGAGAACGGATTGCGGATCCGGTTTGGGGATTAACCCCAGGTGGAGGTAGGAGGTGTATTCAAAGACCATTTCCAGCGGATTTTTCAGGTTAATGCCGCTTTGATAGGAATTGTCAAAATGTAGATAACGGATGGAGCCCAATTGCCGGACGGCCACATGATGATACAAGGTGTCCCGTTCATAGAGGACGGTTTCGCCCATAATTTCCCGGCGGGGAAGTGAACTCCACCACCAGCTGCCGATGAGGACGGCCGTCAATACCAGGTTGATGCCGATCAATGCCAGGATGGCCTTTCGGACGGTCGGTGAGACAACCGGCTCTTTCGAAGTATATTGACTCCATAGCGAGAGGAAAGCCAATATGAAAAGGAGGATACCCAGCATATGAAAGAGATGGCGGATACCCATGGCCGGAATCAGAAAAAATGAGGTGGCCAGTGTGCCAATGATGCTTCCGGCGCTGGATATGGCGGATAACCGTCCGGCGGTGTTTCCCAAGGTGGTTAGGTTATTGCCTGCCAATTTGATGCCATAGGGCGACACCATCGCCAAGAGGACTCCGGGAAGGAAGAAGAAGGACCAAGCCGCCAATAAGGAGCCGGTACGCAAATCGTAGCCGCTTAAATATTGATTGGCGGCACCGGACCACAGCGGCAGGAAACCCACGGCGCAACCGGCAAGCAACAGAATAATTCCCAAGGAACCGATGTAAGGGTAGCGGTCGGCGGTTCTGCCGCCAAGGTAGTATCCGAGGGTTAAGGCAGCCATGACGACGGTAATTAATGCGCCCCAAACATAGATGGAATTTCCGAATGCCGGAGCCATGACCCGGCTTCCGGCCATTTCCATGGACATGAGTACCGCGCCGCTCAGAAAAACGATGAAATATAACATGTAAAAAACCTCCTTTATATAAAAATTCCCGATTTTCACCGTTAAATCCTTTCGGATGATCAAAGTATTGCATGGTTTATGGGCGAATCGGGGAAATTCCGCGACTGTTTAAGCCGGTAAATGATATGACAGTATTTTTATTGTAAACGGGAAATTAAATTCCGGTGGGCGCTTTACAATAATGGGGCCATTTGTATATAATACAATTAAACGATTGCTTAATTGTTTAAAGAGGTGCGATAATGGCTGACCGCTCAAGAAATAATGATCTTTGTGACGGGTTTTGTCTGTCACCGTCGGTTAAAGTTGAGGAGTTGCGGGAACGGTTGACCGATGTCTTTGGACTGTCGGAGATTTTTAAGGTCCTTGGAGACGAAACCCGGGTGAAAATCTTATATTTACTGGCTCATCAGGAATTATGCGTCTGTGATATCGGGGCGGTGCTGGAAATGAGTCTCCCGGCGGTTTCCCACCACTTGCGGCTGCTCCGGGCTTTGCGGTTGGTCAAGTACCGGCGCGACGGCAAAATGGTCTATTATTCCTTGGATGATGACCATATTGTCCATATGATCCGGGAAGCTCAGGCCCACTTTGCAGAAGACCGATAGAGAGCTCATCTGCAACGGAATACTGTGAATTGTGTACTATGTACTGTGAACCCGGGCCTTGTACTTGAAACCAGAGAGAAAGAAGGCTTACGATGCGTTATAAACTGGAAGGTTTGGATTGCGCCAATTGTGCCGCAAAAATTGAGAAGGAACTTCGGAAAATTGAAGGTTTGGAAGGGATCGCCGTCAATATGGCGACGCAGATCATTGACGTGCCGCCGGAAACGGTGGAGCGAATTATGGCGGTTCTTGACCGTATTGACCCGGGGGTAACGTTAAAACCGGCTCTCCAGTCTGAGACTTCAGGTGAGGATGAGAAAGCGCCGTCGCTGATTGCGTTGATCGTTGCCGGAGTTATTTTTTCGATTGGCCTTATTTTTCACGATTTTCTCCATCAAACACTCTATGCCTGGCTGGAATATGCGCTGCTGATTCCGGCCTATGTGACCGTCGGCTGGCCGGTTCTCCGCGGGGCCTATGAGAATATTCGTCGGCACCAATGGTTTGATGAGAACTTTTTAATGACGGTGGCCACGTTCGGGGCGATAGCGCTGCACCAGTTGACGGAAGCCGTCGGGGTCATGCTGTTTTATGCGGTCGGGCTCTATTTGGAAGCCAAAGCGGTGGCCCGTTCCCGCCGTTCCATCACTGCGTTGTTGGATATTCAACCGGGTGTTGCCCATCGGGTGCAAGACGGTGAAATCCTGCAGGTAAAACCGGAAGAGGTCTTGGTGGGGGATACCATTGTCATCAAACCCGGGGAGAAAGTTCCGCTGGACGGCGAAGTTTTGGAAGGGGAATCGTTTTTGGACACATCAGCCTTAACCGGCGAGTCCACCCCCAGGAGGATCATGCCCGGAGAGAGGGTGTTGGCCGGGATGATTAACGGTCAAGGCCTGTTAACCGTCAAAGTGACCAAAATGTATGAACAATCGGCCATTGCCCGGATTCTTCACTTGGTGGAGAAAGCCCAGGAACGTAAAGCTTCCACTGAGCAGTTTATCACGGCATTTGCCAAATATTACTCGCCGCTGGTGGTCGGGTTGGCTTTTTTAATAGCGGTTGTTCCGCCGTTGGTGTCCGGAGCTTCTTTTAAAGAATGGCTGTATCGTGCGTTGGTCCTTTTGGTCATATCGTGCCCCTGTGCTTTGATGGTTTCCATTCCTTTAGGATATTTCGGCGGCATTGGTGGCGCTTCACGCCGGGGGTTGTTGGTGAAAGGCGCCAATTTCCTTGATGTACTGGCCAAATTGCATACCGTGGTCTTTGACAAAACCGGAACGCTGACGCATGGGGTATTCCGGGTCGCACGGGTTGTGCCGGAGAACGGATGGACGGAAAAGGAGCTGCTCTCTGCGGTTGTGGCAGCGGAACGCTATTCAAACCATCCGATTGCGGATTCCATTCGCGAAGCGTACGGTGATGCATTTCCGGTGGAACCGGTTGAAGACTATCGGGAAATACCTGCGCATGGCATTACTGCGGTTGTGAACGGGAGACGGGTATTGGCCGGAAATGCCCGGCTAATGCAGCAGGAACGGATCGCCTATTCCCAACCGGACGAAGCCGGAACCAGTGTTCATGTGGCTGTTGACGGGCAGTATGCGGGATATCTGTTGATTGCGGATCAAGTGAAAGCCGATGCGGCGGATGCCGTCCGCCAACTACGTTCTTTGGGAATCCGGCGGATTTATATGTTGACCGGCGATACGGAGGAAGTGGCGGCTCACGTGGCAGCCCAATTGGGACTGGACGGATATTATGCCGGATTGTTGCCGGAAGAGAAAGTGGAACGCCTTGAAATGCTCCTTGCCGATCTTCCCCGGCCGGAGAAGCAAAAGTTGGCTTTTGTCGGTGATGGGGTCAATGATGCGCCGGTCATCGCCCGGGCGGACCTGGGGGTTGCCATGGGAGGTTTGGGTAGCGATGCGGCCATCGAAGCCGCTGACCTGGTCTTGATGGAAGACCAGCCGTCCAAATTGGCGTCTGCCGTTTCCATTGCCCGGCGGACCCAAGGGATCGTTTGGCAAAACATCTGCCTGGCGTTGGGGATTAAGCTTATCTTCATCCTTCTGGGGGCCGTCGGCGAAACCGGCATCTGGGAGGCTGTCTTTGCTGACGTCGGTGTCACATTGTTGGCCATCCTCAATTCCATGAGGGCCCAACGGGTGCCCGCCAGTTGATAGTTAAACGGTTCACAATACACAGTAGATTCTTCAAGCATGAAGCGCAAATAGAATTGTATTTTTCTTTTGCGTTCTGTATTCTGTCTTCTTATTCTTGTGGTACAATGAATTTTGGGAAAACTTTTGATAAAGGAGTGGGGAGTCCATGCCGGTTATTCCTGTATGGGTGTATTATGCAGTGGGTTCCGCTTTCTTTGCGGGGTTGACCGCATTGTTTGGAAAGATCGGAGTCAGCGGCATCAATTCCAATTTGGCTACATTCTTACGGACGATAGTGGTTTTGCTCTTTTCCGGCGGTATTGTCTGGGGGACCGGCGCATGGCAAAATCCAAGTAAGCTACCGTCGAAGACCTTGATTTTTCTGGTGCTGTCCGCTTTGGCCACTGGTGCTTCCTGGTTGTGCTATTATCGGGCGCTGCAGCTGGGCCCGGCCTCTAAAGTGGCACCTATCGACAAATTGGGAGTCGTCTTTGCGATGATTCTGGCCTTTATTTTTTTGGGGGAAAAAGCCGACATGAAGACGGTCGGCGGAGGTCTGCTGATTGTGGCCGGAGCATTGATTATTGCCTTGAAGTAAGGCGATGGGAAAAAACCATGTTTTAAACATAAAAACGATCCGGTGAGCCAACCGGGTCGTTTTTATGTTTAACTTGTATAAATTTTATTCGTCCTGAATTTTAAGGGTTTGTTCGTCGGAAGCGGCTCTGAAGAATCGCCGGGTATCTCTGTTTGTCAATAAAAGAAGCAGCAGGAGGAACAGTATGGCCTGATTCGAACCGCAACACGTCTTTTTATGTTTTCGGCGGCTAGACATATTCATGCCTCCTTTGGATAGGTCGTTGTAACGGGGTATACTTTATCCTATTCAATCCAAGGAGGCCTGGGAATGGTCTATTGGCACAAGTCTGTCAGCATGGGAGTCCTTTTGGTGTAAACAAGTATATTTTCCCAGGAGCGGGTTAACCTACCCATAAAGAAGGTGGGATAGGTGAAAGGAATCAAAATAAAACCGATAGTCTGGATTCGTTTGGCGGTCACCGTGACAGTCGTGGCGGTTTCGGTCGGTGTAGGATACCGATATCCAAAGGTAACCAAGGGGATCCAAAATATTTTTTCGGCAGTTTCTTGGCATCGGCCCGAACCATGGATTTTGGAGAAAGTGACCGTTTTCAGGGAATGTCGGCATCAGACGGTGGAACAGTCAACGTTTGTATCGGAAAAAGCACTAAAGGATTTTCTGTCGAGGTATCATCCTCAGTGGAAAACGGTGCAGAGCGGCCCGGCCAAACTGAAAGCCCGAACAGAGGTTCACCGGTTATGTCCAGATTGTCGGCAGTATCAATTTCTAGGGATTCAATCCGGGAAGGTCGTGATTATGCGGGGCACGCCGGCCCAACCCGGTCCGGTGGTCCAGTCCATTTCTCTGGACATTCGCCTTTTGCCGAAGGCTGAACGGGAAGACTTGGAGCGGGGTATACCTTTTAAGGATGAAAAAGAAAAGCTCCAATTGCTCGAAGGGTTAAACGGCTTAATCGTCAATTGAAATAATCGGGCCCGTCCGCATGAGAGCGCGACGGGCGATGAGCCACCTGACTGACCTCGCTCTCAACGAGTAAAGACTAATGATTGAGCTTAATTGACAAAAGCCGGTTCGGCAAGTGTCATAAGGAAAATTACTTGACCGTCATCTTACGATGATCGTTAGGGCATTTGTCAGCTTAAAGTCAATCATTTCCGCCGGCCAGAATGGAGCTTATGGTGATAGGCACCTCCGCTTTTCTGACCTTTGTCCGACCGGATTTTACCGGAGGAGCCTAGAGCGGCTCGGGGTAAACTCCGATCTTGGTCCCGGCCAATCGGTTAGCTCATTAATATTATGCCGTATGGCTCTTTTTTTATGCTTGAAAAGGAAGGGGAATATCGGCACATATCCTAAAAACCTCCGGCATACTCTTAATTTGGGTTGCATGCCGTAAAAAATTTAGAAAACAGAAGGAAATAACGGAACCAACGCGAATTAAAGCAAAAGTAACATAAATGTTAAGATATTTTAAGAATCTTAACGTGACGGAGGGGGTTATCTATTGAAAAAGCATTCTGTTGAAACCATGCGGAATTTAGTCCTGTTGGGACATGGTGGTTCAGGCAAAACCACGCTGGCCGAGGCCATGCTGTACAGCGCGAAGGCCATCGATCGTTTTGGAAAAGTGGATGACGGAAACTCCACCATGGATCATGATCCGGAAGAGATCAAACGGAAAATCAGCATCTCAACCTCTATCGCTCCGCTGGAGTATAAAGAGGACAAAGTAAACATCATCGATACCCCTGGTTTTTTTGATTTTGTCGGTGAAGTCAAGGGAGCAGTGCGGGCTGCTGACGTCGCTTGCATTGTGGTGTGCGCTGTTTCCGGTGTTGAAGTGGGCACCGATAAGGCCTGGGGTTATGCTGATGAGCAAAATTTACCCCGGGTATTTTTTATAAATAAAATGGATCGCGAAAATGCCAATTTTGACAAAGTACTTTCGGATTTGCGCGATAAATATGGTAAAAACGTTATACCGATTCGGATTCCTGTGGGTGCGGCAGAAACCTTCCAGGGAGTCATCGATATATTGGAGCACAAGATGTACATTTTAGAAGGCGGGAAGATGGTGGAAAAGCCGATCCCTGCCGAATATGAGGCGAAAGTTGAAGAGTATTATCAGATGTTGACGGAAGCCGTGGTGGAGACTGACGACGACCTCCTCGCCAAATATCTGGAAGGCGAGGAAATCGGCCGCGAAGAATTGATGGCCGGGGCCCGGAAAGCTATCACCAATGAACAGGTGATTCCGGTGTTGGTCGGGTCTTCCCTGAAGTTAATCGGTATCATCAGCCTGTTGGATGCGATTGTGGACTATATTCCGTCGCCGGTGGATCGGGGCGCCATGGTGGGTGTGGACGGAACCAAACGGATGCCCAGCGAAGACGAGCCTTTCTCTGCGTTGGTCTTTAAAACGATGGCCGACCCCTTTGTGGGCAAGTTGACGCTGTTCAGGGTCTTTTCCGGTGTGATCAAGTCCGATTCGCAGGTTTATAACTCCACCCGTGAAGCCATAGAACGCGTCGGCCAGTTGTTCCTGATCAAAGGAAAAACCCAGGAACCTGTCGATCAACTGTGCGCCGGAGATCTGGGCGCCGTCGCCAAGCTGCAGTTTACTTTTACCGGCGATACGTTATGCGATAAGGATAAACCCATCGTTTATCCGCCCATTCAATTCCCGGAGGCCAAATTGTCGCTGGCGGTTGAGCCAAAGGCCAAAGGGGATGAAGAAAAGATCAGCGCCGGCTTGATGCGGTTGATGGAGGAAGATCCCACCTTTAAAGTTGAAAAGAATTCCATCACCCATGAATTGGTGGCTTCCGGTATGGGCGATCTCCATATTGAAGTGATTACCAGCAAATTGCAGAAAAAATTCGGTGTGAGCGTCAATTTGAAAGAACCGAAAATTTCTTACAAGGAAACCATCAAGGGAACGACCAAAGTGGAAGGCAAACATAAGAAGCAAAGTGGCGGCCGGGGCCAATACGGCCATGTATGGCTCGAAATGAGTCCGTTACCGCCGGGCGGCGGATTTGAATTTGTCGATA
>JAKOSX010000137.1 GCA_029776595.1 Bacillota bacterium
GGTTATAGTTTAATTCCGTTGGTCGATAAGAGCCAGGGCGGAGATCTTTTTGAACGGGTCAGTTTAATCCGGCGACAAGTCGCTTTGGAACAGGGGATTATTTTACCGGCCATCCGGATCCGCGACAATATGCAACTCTCCCCCAACCAGTATTTGATCAAGATCAAGGGGGTGGAAGTGGCCAGTGGGGAACTGATGACCCACTCTTACCTGGCGATGGATGCGGGGGCGGTGACGGAGAAGGTATCAGGAATTCCCACGAAAGAACCGGCCTTTGGTTTACCTGCCCTGTGGATTACGGCGGACCAAAGGGAAAAAGCGGAAATGTCCGGTTATACGGTGGTGGACTGTCCTTCCGTTTTGGCCACGCATCTTACGGAAATTATCCGCAACTATGCCTATGAACTACTGGGTCGACAGGAGATCCAAGCAATGCTGGATTACATTAAAACCGATTATCCAGTAGTGGTGGAAGAGTTAATCCCCAATTTGATGACGGTTGGTGAGATCCAAAAGGTCTTTGCCCAACTTTTAAAAGAAGGAATTCCCCTACGCAATTTAGTGACGATCTTGGAGACTTTGGCGGATTATGCCCCCATGACGAAGGATACAAATTTACTGACCGAGTATGTCCGGGTGGCCTTGCGACGACAGATCTCCAAGATGTTAGCGGGCGACGGGAATAAGATTCAAGTCCTGACCCTCTCACCCCAGACCGAGGAGCGGATTTTCCGCGCTCAGGATAGTGAGGGCGAGCCCCTACCACCGTCGTGGTTGAATGAGTTCTATGCTTCTTTAAATCAACATATCCGCCCAATTATTCAGGAAGGCCGTAATCCGGTGCTGTTGGTGGCACCGGCGATCCGTCGTTATGTGCGGAGCATTACGGAACGGGTTTCGCCGAAAATTTTTGTCGTTTCTTATCAAGAGATAATTCCGGAAATGGAAGTTCATTCCTTAGGAATGGTAGGTGTTATAAGTGAGGGTTAAAAGATTTGTCGCCGATACGGCACAACAAGCAATCGCCCGTGTAAAGCGGGATCTGGGTGATGATGCCCTGATCTTGCATTCGCGTCCTTTTAAGGAAGGGGGCTTTCTGGGCTTATTTGCGAAAAGAAGATATGAAGTGCTAGCTGCGGTTGATAACAAGGAGACCATGCGGATCCCCACGGCGGCTAAGCAACCGTCGGCGGAGAAAGGTGAGGAAAAGCAACGCCATTTATTCCAGCCGGAACAGCCGAAGGTCATGCCCGAACTGGAACAGGTAAAGAAGGAACTATCCGAGATTAAGATGGCCATTGAAGGGGTGACAGCACAGGTCCGTAACGGCTCACCGACGGCGGAAACAGTAGAAGCCGTACCCACCATGCCCGCCGTGCCCGTGGAACCCGCTGCGGTGGACAAGCCAGACCCAGACGTTGCTTCGAGCACGTCCCAGAAAGACTTGGATGAATTTCTGATCAAAACGTATCCGATTCGCCTCGGGAACCGGCCAACGGTAGTGGCCTTGGTTGGTCCGACCGGGGTTGGTAAAACGACAACCATTGCGAAACTGGCCGCCAATTTTGCCTTGTTTGAAGGAAAATCGGTCGGACTGATCACGATCGATACCTACCGCATTGCGGCGGTTGAGCAATTAAAAACCTATTCAGAAATCATAAACTTGCCGATTGAAGTGGTATACACGGCTGCTGATTTGAAACGGGCTTTTCAAAAATTAAGCGATAAACAATTGATCTTGATTGACACCGCCGGCCGTAGTCAAAAGAACAAACAGCAGATTCGCGAGTTAAAACACTTTTTCAACGGACGGCCGCTGAACGAGACCCATCTGGTGTTGAGTGCCAACACAAAACTGGAGGATCTGCTCGAAACTGCCGATTCTTTTAAAGAGCTCGGTGTGAACCGTTTAATCTTTACGAAATTGGATGAGACCAACAGTTTGAGCAATGTGATTGAGGTTGCCGAAAGACTGCGTATTCCATTGTCATATGTAACAACGGGACAAAGTGTGCCTGAAGATATCGAAGTTGCAACCTTTGAAGTTATTAAGAGGTATGCGGATAAGGAGAACATCAATGCGTGATCAAGCGGAACGTTTAAGGGAGCTGGTAAATAGCAAAAATCATCGGGCTAACTCCCGTAAAGCCCGCATCATCGCGGTCACCAGTGGCAAAGGTGGGGTGGGTAAAACCAACCTTTCGGTTAACCTATCCATTTGCCTTTCCAAATTAGGCCAAAAAGTGACTTTAATCGACACCGACTTGGGTTTGGCCAATATTGATTTGATGTTAGGGATGATCCCCAAATATCATTTAGGCCATTTTTTCTCAGGCGAACGGGATTTGGCTGATGTGGTCATGGAAGGCCCGGCTGGCGTTAGGATCATTGCGGGCGGTTCCGGCCTGCAAGAGCTGGCGAATATCGACTCCTGGCAGTTGGACAACTGTATTGAACGGCTATTTACTTTAGATGAAGATAATGATTTTATTATCCTTGACACCGGTGCGGGGATTTCGAGCAAAGTGATCCGCTTCTTGCTGGCAGCCGAAGAGATCATTGTGGTGACGATTCCGGAACCGACCTCAATCGCCGATGCTTATGGCGTGA
>JAKOSX010000138.1 GCA_029776595.1 Bacillota bacterium
GTATCCAGATCATACGGACATTTACTCCGGCAGTGGCCACACAAAGTGCACTTTTCGATCCGTTCCATCTTCCCTTTCCAGTCGTCCGTCAAATATTGCTGATAAGCGGAACGTCTCAGCAAAAATGACATTCGGGCGGCAACGGGGATCTCAATATTCGCCGGACAGGGCAGGCAATAACCGCATCCCCGGCAAAAACTCCCGGCCAATTCTTCCCGGTCCTTCCGGATAATTTCCCACATGGCCTCGTCCAGCACCGGAGGCTCGGTTTCCAGTTGCAGAAATTCGTTCAATTCCCACTGGTGTTGGATTCCCCAAATCGGCACCACATTGGGATATTGCCGGAGAAACGCAAACGTTGACCGGGCGTTGGTGATCAGTCCGCCGGACATCCCCTTCATGGCAATCAAACCCACATCCTGTTTCAAGCATTCATCAATGATACTCAAATCCCGTTCCGACGATAAGGAATTCAGCGGAAACTGCATCGTATCGTAAAGCCCGGACCGGACCGCTGCAATAGCCAGGTCGATCCGGTGGTTGGTGATTCCGATAAAACGGATTTTCCCTTCGGCTTTGATCTTCAAAAGCTCCGCATAAAGCCCTTCCCCGTCATCCGGGTCCGGCAGTTGTTTCGGATTGTGTAATTGATAAATATCAATATAGTCCGTCTTTAAATTTCTAAGGCTGGTTTCCAAATGCTCCCGCAGGGTCTTCCGATCCGTCGCTCCACTTTTGGTGGCGATGATGATTTTGTCCCGGACGTCCGCCAGGGCATACCCGATTTTTTCTTCGCTGTCCGTATAAGAACGCGCCGTATCATAAAAGTTTATGCCATGATCATAAGCTTTTCGCAATAAAGCCTTGGCTTCGTCAAAACTGATCCGCTGAATCGGAATGGCTCCGAAACCGCTCCGACTCACCATCAACCCCGTTCGTCCCAACCGGATCTGTTCCATCGTTAAACCCTCTTTCTTTTGGTATTGATACGTATCATTGTACTTCGGGATGGCCTAATGAATTCCTGCATCCTGTCAAAAATTAGCCGCAAATCGAAAAAGCGGAGCGCTTCGACGCTCCGCCCGGCTAACCGTCCGTTATTGCCGCTCGCCGATATAGATCTTGCCGTTCCGGTAATGCGGCAGGATAGGGTAGCGATCCAATGCGGCACAGGCTTGGATGTCAGGGCCCATACCGATCTCCGTCAAATAACGGCCGTGTTCCGTCTCTCCGATAAACTTCTCCAATCCGTCTTGATCGGCCCGTTCCGCGATCCAACAGGCCGTCCGGGCTGCATCGCTCATTTCCAGCGTCGGTATGGCCGCCTTCACCGACGCGACAATCTTCCCGGCACAGGCCAAGTCCTCCAACGAAAGGTTGCCTTCCCGGCCGGCGCAGATGATCACCGTGTCACGCCGGTCTTCGCTTAAATAGGTCGCAACGGCACTGACATTCAGATACGAACCAATCAGCACTTCCGCCGCACCCTGAACCCATTTGATGGCTTTCGTCCCGTTGGTGGTGGTCAGGATAATCTTTTTTCCGCCGATGTTGTCTTCCGTATATTCCAACGGTGAATTCCCGAAATCAAACCCTTCGATTTTGTAACCTTTACGTTCACCCCCGGTGACGCACTCCGTCGAACCGATGCCCCGAACCAAATCAACGGCTTCCACAGGTTCCGACACCGGGATAACCTCCGTCGCCCCATTAGACAATGCGGTCACAATAGTGCTGGTGGCCCGCAGGACATCGATGACCACCGCATTTTTTTCATTCATGGCTGCCGTTCCGCCATGAGGATAAAAATAAACGTCGACTCGCATGAACACTCCTCAACCTGTCAAATATTAATGCTATTATTATAGCACAGAGCTGGGCCAAATCAATGACGTTCAAATTAAAACCCGGCTAAGCCGGGTTTTTCCTATAATAACACAGATATTGGGGTTCCATCGCTATCAGGCCGTTCCGTAAAAACGGCCGGACTTCCAGCAAACGAAAGTCGAAACGGACAAACGACTCGAAGTCATTGGCTTTGGCAATTTCGACCTTAGCGATCCGGCGTCCCCCTTTTGGACTTAAATGAATGACTTCCCCCGGTTGTTCCTCTCCAAATCTGTTGGCGCGAATGTCCTCTAATACTTCCGGTTCGATATCTTTATTATGATAAGCCAAATGGGATGTAAAACCGCTTCCCAGACTGACAAGGCTATCGACGAGCCATTCGTTTCGGATGATCATTTGGAGGGTTTTCAGGGGATATACGCCCTTCATTATTATCCCTCCTTCAACACCGGCTATACCGGCATCATTGATTGCTTCTTAATATAGTATGCAGACCTGCGATTTTCGTTATCACCTTTGAAAATTGCCATGAAAAAGCCGCGGTTTTCCCGCGGCTTGGACAACATACCGGTTTACAGGTATACGGCATTGGCTTTGGCCACATTGGCCACATTTTCGATTCTGCTCAGTATCTCGGGGGTAACGGCGCTGTCCACCGCCAACACCATCAAGGCTTTACCGCCCTGGACCTTCCGGCCGACCTGCATGGAAGCAATATTGATGCGGTTCGCGCCTAAAATGGTCCCAACCTCACCGATAATACCCGGCTGGTCAATATGGTCCACAACGATCAAATTGCCCTCCGGCACCAAGTCAAAGTGGAAACCTTCAATCTCCACCACTTTCATCCCGTTTTCAAAGACCGTTCCGGTCAGCGTATGCGTCCCTGTCTCGGTGGTCACGGATATTTTGATTAAGTTGGCATAGCCGATGACATCCTTGGTCTTAACCTCATTGACCTTCAGGCCCCGCTCCTGCGCCAGCACCATCGCATTGACCGGTGTTACTTCACCGTTAAGCCGCGCCTGCAGCAAGCCTTTGACGAAGAGCAACGACAGATAGGACGTATCCACCGTTGAAATTTCGCCCATGTAATTGACTTCCAATTTTTTAATCCGGCCGGTCACCAACTGACCGATGAATTTCCCTAGACTCTCCAC